>NZ_JANYJC010000379.1 GCF_025361915.1 Chamaesiphon sp. GL140_3_metabinner_50 | reverse complement strand
AATCGCGATTATGTATTTACAAAATAAGCCGAAAACGGTAATTGTCAAGCACAGTTCGCCATTCTTAGAATTAATCGATCGCTTGTTAATCGCACAAGATTTTGTGATGTTTGGCGATGCTACTCGTCCTGGCTTTATTGAGTACAAACATTATATAACTCCGGCTGGCTACCGAATTTGGAACACCGATCCAGCAATTTTATGGAAAAAGTGGTGGCCGACGGAAAGATTCCAAGATAAGCAGCGGTTTAATATGGATATTCTGGTCAGTTTTAAAAATAACTGGTATCCCGTTCAGAACATTATTGTTAATGCAGGTAAGTTTACGATTAAAACGATCGCTGGACAGCTCGTTCTCAGTCGGGAAGATAAAGTACTGTGGCTCGCTCAAATTATGCAAGAGAGTACTGGAACTACTGGCATTCTTCAGCCCCAAGCCGAGATTGTAACTGTCGATCCGACGGCAATGACTGGATTTAAGCTCCAATCATCTGAAGATTTAGCTAAAAGAATTCAGCAAAAACAACAAGATATTAATCCAGACCAATCTTGGTCGATAATTAAAAGATTAGAACAAAAGTTGCAAGCTCAAATTAAATTAACCACCGCAGCAGAGGATAAAGCCAGTCAATTAGAGCATCGGGTGACGATCGCCGAACAAAGGTTACAAATTATCTATAAATATCTTCATAGTACTGGTGTAAATCCACAGGATATTTATGCTGGGAAGAAGGTATAGACCGATTATATATCTTGATGTGTAAATGGTTTAGCATCCTCGCCAGTATATGTGGCGACAATTTGTCCGGTGCCAGTTAGTTGATACTTATAAGTAACCAATCCTTCTAAGCCAACTGGCCCACGCGGGGGCATTTTTTGAGTACTAATCCCAACTTCAGCACCGAAACCATACCGGAATCCGTCTGAAAATCGAGTCGAACAATTTTGGAAAACATTTGCCGCATCGACTCGATCGAGAAATGCTTTAGCAGCGGTATTATTTTCGGTGACAATACAATCGGTATGACGCGAACCGTAGGTATTGATATGAGTAATTGCTGCTTCGAGATCGGGGACAATTTGAATTGCCAGAGTGAGATCGCTATATTCAGTCGCCCAATCGGTGGCGATGGCTAAATCGATCGTCAAATCGCCATTATTACCTAAAATTTCGTGTCCGAATTGGCTGAGTCGAATTTCGACTCCATGCGCCTGTAATCGATCGATAATAATTGGTAAGAATTTAGCGGCAATCGATTGGTGAATTAATAATGTCTCGATCGCGTTACAGGCTGCGGGATACTGGGTTTTAGAATCGATGGTAATCGCGATCGCTTTCTCGAAATCTGCGTCACTATCGACGTATAAATGACAGATGCCATCGGCATGTCCGAGTACGGGAATGCGAGTATTATCTTGAACGTATTTAACAAATTCATTAGAACCGCGCGGGATAATTAAATCGACATAGCGATCTAATTTGAGTAATTCGCTGGTTTCCGATCGAGTCGTTAAAAGCTGAATGGCATCGGGGTTTACTTCAGATTTAGCCAACCCTGCTTTAATTGCTTTGACTAATACAGTACAGGATGCGATCGCTTCTTTGCCACCTTTTAAAATTACGCCATTACCCGATTTAATTGCCAAGCTGGCAATCTGAATCACCGCATCAGGACGAGCTTCAAAGATTACACCTAAGACACCTACAGGGCAGCTAGCACGCTGTAAAACCAGTCCGGTATCGAGGGTACGATGAATCTGAATTTGACCGACTGGATCGGCTAATTTGCCCACATCTCGCACGCCGACGATCGCGCCTTTGAGTTTGGTCGCATCTAGTTTCAATCGTGCATATAAGGCGGGGGCAATTTCACTTGCAGCCGCTTCGCAATCGTTGGCATTCGCCGCGACAATTTCATCGGCGTGGCTTTCTAATGATGTGGCAATTGCTTCGATGGCGGCATTTTTAGCTGCACTAGGAAGATTGGCTAGGTGTTGTGCGGCTAGGCGAGTTTTTTGAGCGATTTCTATTAGCATACTTTAGGTTTTAGGTATTAGGTTTTAGGCTTTAGGTTTCAGTCTGTAGATTTTGGGTGATTCCCAGGAAATATACCCACCGACCCAATCTAAAAATGATTATTAGACCTGCTTGGGTATGGATCGTGGACAGGTTTCCCGTCCGACCCAACCCCGCTATGGTTTTCCCTAAAGCCTAAAGCCTAAAGCCTAAAATCTGACTTCTGCAAGAAGTCGATTATTTCCGACGCTGTTGTAATTGGCGATAGACATCTCGGAGACTGACGCGATGGTGGGCGAGGGCGACGAGAGTATGATAGAACAGATCGGCAACTTCGCCTGCAATTTCTGGGGGTCGATCGTCTTTACATGCCATGACTACTTCGACTGCTTCTTCGCCAATTTTTTTAAGAATTTTATTATCGCCGCCAGCAAATAGACTCTGGGTATAAGAACCTGCTTGCGGATTGTCGCGACGATCGCAGATTGTCTGGTATAAATCTGATAGGGTATCGGCGGGTGGTGCGGCTTTGGTATCTACCGTTAACTGGTGGAAACAACTGCGCTCTCCGGTATGACACGCAATATCGCCAACTTGCTCGACGGTGACTAGCAGCGCGTCGCTGTCGCAGTCGTAGCGCAATGCTTTGACATGTTGAATGTGTCCGCTCGTCGCGCCTTTATGCCAAAATTCCTGACGCGAACGACTCCAAAACCAAGTTTCACCTGTCGCGATGGTTTTAGCTAAAGACTCACTATTCATCCACGCCATCATCAATACGGTACCATCCAAGTAATCTTGAACGATCGCGGGCACTAAACCACGATCGTCATACTTAATCCGATCGATCGGAATAGTTGGATTTAGATCGCTCTGTTCATTGCCAGACATGAGGTTGAAGCTCAAAATAGTTAAGATTTAGCGATCGATCGACCGCTCACAGACATTTTACCATTGCGGCGTACGGAGACTATCAATCGCATCGTTGTCAGATTGTCGAGCGAAACAGTCGAGATCGATACTGGAGATCGCTGGGTTCGATCGATTAAAAATGTAGCGATCGGTTAGCGCGATCGACTACAGTTACAATCGGCTGACAAATTATACTGCTCTAACTTCTTCAATGGAAATCTCTTGCATTTCTCCAGCAAAGTCGTTATCTGGAGTTAGGAACAACATACAGTGACACTCTTTGCGTTCGCGCATGGGGACGCAGGGACAGTTCCAAAACGCCGCTTTGACTTCAGCTTCTTTATCTTCGTAATGACGACAGGGGCAAAGGGGAGAACCCAGCTCTTCCTTATTTTTTGCC
This sequence comes from Chamaesiphon sp. GL140_3_metabinner_50, assembly GCF_025361915.1. Lineage (GTDB taxonomy): Bacteria > Cyanobacteriota > Cyanobacteriia > Cyanobacteriales > Chamaesiphonaceae > Chamaesiphon. The sequence goes on along the minus strand of NZ_JANYJC010000379.1, from coordinate 13,592 downwards.
AAGCCTTTAATCACCACCGCTGTTACCGAAAGATCGACACAGAAGTAGGTATCTGTATTTTTGGCATAAGTTTCGGAAAAATGTCTCATGGCTTCCAGCATCTTTTCGCTGGGTTCATTCGCCTTAGTGCTGGTTTCCTGGGTTGCTGCTGGGTTCATGACCATCAAAGTTAGGGAGTGAGTGGTTAGTCGTATTAGCATTTTACCGAAAAACTTGTCATCTGGCGATTGATTGTTAAGTTGTCGTCGGCTGTGGCTGTGTAAATTTAGATTAACTACGTTTAAATGCTAAATATCGATCGACTAAATTAGAGTTACGCCTGTAAAGTTAAGCGATCTTTTTTGATGCCGAGATCGACTTGTCGATCTCGGCAAGTAAATTAGATGTGAAATATCTCTCGATCGATAGATGGCAATACCAAAAATATTGTTTACGCTTGAGGTAATATTTAGTATTTAAAATCGGAGCTTTATTATATGCAAATTATTATTCAATTAGATCCAGAAGCCGCTAGACAGTTGGAAGAAATCCAAAACCATACCAACCAAGACAGTGCGTTAGTGATCCAGCAAGCAATCGGGCTTTATTATCAGCAGTTACAGCCACATCGTCAATTTTATATGGAAACCAAAAGACACTACGAGCTTGTTGGCACTATGTCAGCAACTACCAGCTCTAATTAGATAGCGATCGGATGTTGATTCTGGGTCGATCTCCCGATGATTGGGGAATTTTTACAGAGTGGCTACTTTAGTGTCGATCGCATTGTTATTGTAAGATAATGGCTGGATGTTTGTATAACGTAAATCGAGCCAATGAACTCACCCCAATCGTCCGCTACGGTCGTGACACCGACAGCCGCGCAACTTGCTAAATATCTAGAAGTCGCCAACACCGCCGCATTAGCAGCCGGATCGGTATTACAAGCTTGTTGGGGTAAACTAGAATCGATCGTCGAAAAAGGTCGTCCGGGCGATTTGGTGACCGAAGCAGACAAACAAGCCGAAGCGGTTATTTTAGAAATAATTCGCAATAATTTTCCAGAGCATTCAATTTTAGCTGAAGAATCGGGACAGTTTGGCAGCCTCGATGCCGAATATCTCTGGGCGATCGATCCCCTCGATGGTACGACAAATTATGCCCATCAATATCCATTTTCGGCAGCTTCGATCGGGTTGTTAATTAACGGCGTGCCAATGGTGGGCGCGATTTTTGACCCATTCCATCGCGAATTATTTAGCGGTGCGGCAGGACTCGGAGCCACTTGCAACGACAAACCGATTCGGGTTTCTAACGTAGAAAAACTCGCTCAAAGTCTACTAGTGACGGGATTTGCCTACGATCGTCGCGAAACCAAAGATAATAATTATCAAGAATTTTGCTATCTCACCCACATTACCCAAGGTGTCAGACGTGCGGGTGCAGCCTCCATAGACCTGGCTTACGTCGCCTGTGGCAGGCTCGATGGCTATTGGGAGCGGGGACTATCTCCCTGGGATTTAGCAGCAGGCGTGGCGATTGTAGAGGCTGCTGGCGGGATTGTTACCGCTTACGATCGCACCCCATTTGATATTCGATCGGGTCGCATTCTGGCAACTAACAGCCGACTCCACGACGAACTGAGCCAGGAACTGCTACATGTCGCTCAGATCGAGCCTTGGTCTTGGATTTAGGTTTTAGGTATTAGGCTTTAGGTTTTGGGTTTTAGGTTTTATAGCTGTTGCCATATCGCTGCGGACAGATCCCCGACTTCTCTAAGAAGTCGGGGATCTAACTTTCAAGGATTTTTGCATGTCTTAACCGCTCGTGAGCGATTGCTATAGATTCTGTTAGATAGTTATATTGCTGCTAGTCTGGTGATTTTGGTGCTATCCAATACACATGAAACATAGTCCTCAGAAGCTTTCCAGCCGAAATCGTCAATCTAGATTACCTAAAGCCTAAAGCCTAAAGCCTAAAACCTCATCAAAATAAATTTGGTACAAACGTAAATATCGATCTTGAAATGGGGAATATATAGATGATGTGCCCCATCGAGTCCGAGCATTGCGAACGACTCGGATAAGTAGCAAAGTCGTCGAGTCAAGATCGTTGACAAGCCGCTCTGACTGCTGAATGGGCGAATGTTCACCCACAAGACTCCTGTTGCTGCGGATCGAAAGTGTATGAGTTTTCAATTAGATCGAGGATTATTTCGGTTTGAATTCACAGATCGACACGCTATTCTGGGCGTGAGTGTGAATGCTGGAGAAATAAATATCCGAGAACGCTATCAGAGCATTGCCAGATTACTACATCCAGATAGTTCTCATTGGAAAACTGAGGCAGAGAAAGCATTAGCAGTGAGATTATTTTCGCGGCTGATTACCCATGCATATGGGCAACTATCGCGCCAGTCTCAACTTCAAGAGCAGATCATCATGCTCGAACTGCTGGGCAAGAGATTAGTCGAAGAAAGTAGTCAGATTCAAATTGCCGATCCGTTGTGTCAACAACTGTACCAAAGTGGTAATGACTTCGAGCGGGTTTACGACAGGTTATTAACGCAACTAGCCACCGAACAATATTCAGACTTGAGCCAGAGCGAAATAACTATCAATCAAATTAGCGAACTGAATATGGTGTATCTGTTACGCAAACAGTTACAGTCAGTCAGATCTACGCCACCCACAGCAGCCAATCCTAGCAACATTGCTAGCAAAGAAACAACATCTACAGAACTAAATAAACCCTCACCGACTGAAGGTGCGTTGCGGCGGGCTGAAGATTACATGAGCAAGAAAAACTGGCTCAAAGCCGTACCCGAAATTAAAGAGGTAATTAGTGCCGAGCCAAATAACGCTCGCGCTCACACTCTATTGGGATTGGTTTACCTGTATCAGCAACAAACCACGATGGCAAAACTTTCGATTAATAAAGCCATTCAACTCGCGCCTAAAGATCCTCAAGTACTACAAGCCAAGCAAGAATTCGAGCGGTTATCAAATCCGAATGCGAGTAATGCTAACGGCAAAACTGCGGCTAAAAAGCCTAGTGAAGGGATGTTTAGTGGCTTATTTGGCGGTAAAAAGTAACAGCAAAAATGGCAACGATCGACAACCGATCGATTAAAATTAGAAAGTTGCCAGTTGCCAATTCTAAAGCCATGACCGATCGCCATCCGATTTTACTAACCGAACCCAGCGACAATCCCCATCCTCTTGCTGGGGAAGAGGTTGCTAGTGTCGAACGGAGCTTAGGGATGCTCGGTACCAGCAACCGCAACGCGGCTGCCAATTTTTACGTTCCTGGCGCGCGCGATCTGCTCCCGCTCGATGTCGCCCAAAAACGGTGGGTGGAAAAAGGCATCCAGAGCGTATTTCATCGTTGGGGCTATCACCGAATTATTACTTCTACTCTCGAACGCCTCGAAACGTTAATTGCCGGCGGAGCAGTCGATCGGGAAACCGTGATTCAAATTCCTGGTGGCGAAGGTGGTACGCTAGGTTTACGACCAGAATTAACTGCTTCGATTGCCCGTGCAGCGGTCGCGCGGATGGGAGACTTATATCCCCAACGGTTGTATTATAATGCCAATGTCTTCCGGCGTGCCGATCTCGAACATCACGGTCGTCAACAAGAATTTTATCAAGCTGGCATCGAACTTTTAGGTGTCGGTGGCATTGTCGCCGATGTCGAAGCCATTCTGCTGATGATGGATTGCTTGAAATCTCTTGGAGTGCCCAATTGGCGGCTAATTTTGGGCGAAGCGGGTTTGAGTCAAGCTCTACTCGCGCAGTTTCCGATCGAATTTCGGACTCAAATTCGGCATTGTTTGGCACATCTCGATCGAGTTACACTCGAACGATTACCACTCACGCCAGCACATCAAGATCTTGCCCTCTCGTTACTAGACTTACGCGGCAATCCCACCCTCGTCTTAGCAAAATTGGCTCGGCTCGAACTAGATCCTGCCAGTCAAGCCACGATCGCACATTTACAAACATTAATCGAATTACTAGCTAGTGCCAACCCCAATGCCGATGAGCCAATTTTAGATTTAAGTCTGATTCAGACTTTCGATTACTATACTGGCATCGTGTTTGAAGCCGTTGGCATCGACGAAGATCGCACTTATATTCTCGGTAAAGGCGGACGGTACGATCGACTCTTGGCACTCTATCACCCACAGGGGCAAAACTTCCCTGGAGTGGGCTTTGCCCTCAATATCGAGGACTTACAGCAAATCCTCCAAACCAGCCCCGCCATGCCTCATTTCACTGCCAAACCGGACTGGTTGGTAGTGGCGATCGATCCTACTGCTGTCGCTGCCGCACTCATTCATGCCAATCTGTTGCGCTCGAAGTCGGAGTCGCTGCGGGTTGAGATGTATCTCACCGCAGATTCAGATCGAGACAATATTCGTCAAATTGCCACCGAGCGCAAAGTTGCAAATATCGCTTGGGTGAGCGAGCGGGATGTTACTAGCGAGGCTCTCTCCCCCCAGCGATGCTCGTGATGAGAATCGAAACCGGATCTGATGCTGGTTTTTAAAAATAAAACCGCTATAATCCGCATGATGTCGTCAACGATCGCCAAGATTAGAGCGATCGAATAACGTCAGCATTTTCAGAGCGGAGTTGCCGCTCTCCCCCAGCTAAACTTCCTGAATTTTTTCTAGCGTGCGTTGATAATCCCAATCGCGATCTTGCTGGCGAAATAACTCTGCTGCGGCTTGGAGATCTTCTCTGCCGCCCAGGCGATCGCCCAAATAAACTCTCGCCATCCCCCGGTTATAATACAATTTAGGTCGCGTACAATCCAGTCGAATGGCACGATCGTAGTCAGATACCGCACCGTGGAGATCTTCGAGCCGATAGCGAACATTGCCGCGATTGTAATAACTCGTGCTACTGCGATCGTCGAGTTCGATCGCCCGATCGTAATCTGATAATGCACCCTGACGATCGCCCAACCGATCGCGCAACAGCCCCCGATTGACATACGCTTTAGCATAATTGGGAGCGATTTGAATTGCACAATTGTAGTCGGCTAGCGCACCCTCACGATCGCCACCCAAATCCCGCAACCTACCTCTGTTATAGTACTCGCGCTCGTCCTGAGGATGTTGTTGGAGATCGGGATGAGAATCTACCGGAATTTCTGGCTGGTCGTTTAGATTGTCATGCATATTTTCATAGTTCAATGTCATCTCGATCTGTAGCAACGCAATAATACTTCTGCTCAGAGCTGCTAGACGATTGACTGCGATAATTTACTCGGTTGCTGCTACAGGCCAGCAAGCAGTTCGATCGTGCAGTTGAGACTAGAATGTTTACACTAAAAATTTTACCAGCTTCAACAAATTGGTTGGTATCCCGATCTCAAAGTCCAGCCGAATTACCTAACTTTAATATCTTTCAATATATCCAATCTTCAAGCAGTTTGACTGTGACGAAGGCATCTAAATGCTATGTTTCTCCATCTAAGAGATTGGCAAATAATTCCTGGAGTTTCCAGCGTTGAATATAAGGCCAGCCCCCATTTTCTTCAATATCACGCAGCAGCGCATACAAAGATTGACGACTATCGGGTAGAGCCGATTGGAAATAACCTTCCTGAATTTCGCGATGGATTTGTTCGAGCGTCCGTAATAATTGCAGCAATGCTAACGGATCTGTCCGATCTCGATCGGCAATTTCGTGGATTTGGGCGACAATCCGATCGAGCTGTTGCTGTGCTGTCGTTGCTGGCGATTCGTTAGTGGTTGGTTGTAAAGGTGAAGATGCGTTTTTATCGGTTTTCATTTAACTTAATTTGTCGAATATATTTAATATAAATTTACATTGCCGAGACTGTCGATGGCTAAGACTCTAAAGATTCTCAAATCATTTACACTCGGATGATACGCAGACGGCACGCGCGTTGTAAAATACAAAATCGACAAGACAACGATCTTACTGTGCCTGTAGCGACAATCGAACGCAGTCTTAAAGAGCAATTTCTAGATGCGTCGCATTCGCTAGCCAAAAACTGTAATAACATAAAACATATCAAAGATTGAGGTTCATCATGAAATTTCGCGGATTAGTCGCCGCTCTGCTAGCCATTTGTATTGGCTTGTTGACGGCTTGCAGTGATGCACCTGTATCGGCAACAACTGTACTTACTTACGAAGATATTCGAGGCACTGGGATGGCCAATAACTGTCCGGCTATCGATGATACCAGCCGGGGGTCAATTCCGTTAGATGCTGCCAAAACATATCAGTTGGTTGATATGTGCATCCAACCTACTAATTACTTTGTCAAAGAAGAACCTCAAAATAAACGTCAGGAAGCTGAATTTGTTGTAGGTAAATTAGTGACGCGCGCTACTTCCAGTCTCGACCAGATTAGAGGCACCGTCTCATTATCAGACGATCGAACACTCACTTTTAAAGAAGAAGATGGGCTGGATTTCCAAGCCATCACTGTCAAAATGCCCGGTGGCGAACTAGTACCTTTCCTCTTTACCGTTAAAGAGTTAGTAGCAAGCAGCCAACCTGGTGTAGAAAGCATCACTACTTCTACTGATTTTGCAGGCGAATACAAAGTACCATCATACCGTGGTAACGTCTTCCTCGATCCTAAAGGTCGCGGTGTTGCTAGTGGTTACGATAATGCCAACGCTCTTCAAGCTGAAGCAAAAAGTCGGGAAGGCGATCGTAAGAACACTAAACGCGCCCAAACTGGCAAAGGTAAAATCAACTTTGAAGTTGCTAAAGTCAACAGTGCTACTGGCGAAATCGCTGGTATTTTTGAAAGCGAACAGCCTTCGGATACCGATTTAGGTGCGCTAGATCCTAAAGAAGTCAAAATTCGCGGTTTGTTCTACGCCCGTCTAGAAGCTAAATCTTAATTTAGTGGATAGCTTGCACTGAGCGACAGCCGTAGCGGAGCGTCTCCCTAAGGAGAAGTGTGGATAGTGATTTCTTCCACATTAAATTAATTTTTGCAGGTACTGTATCTTTGACGGATACAGTACCTGTTTTTTTAGCTTCGCCATGCACCACCTGGGGATTCATCCCCAGGCTACTATCGCAGTTGCCACGGATAGATCGATTGTCAATCCAAAATCCAAAACTTGTACTGAGCATAGCCGGAGTATCCAAAATCCAAAATCCAAAGTCGATCGGTAGTTCCATCAGCCACATGCATCGCGTTATAATTCTTTACGGAAGCACAATCTCAGTCAGTCATCTACAAAACTATGACCAAACCTTCACTCAATAGTTTTTTTGTCGGGCGCGCGCTCGCTCAAAGCCTCAACGACAAACTAGGTGAAACGCTAACTTATACCCTGAGCGAACTAGGCAAAATCAACGCCGAACAAGGTGAAAAACTCCGCAACTTTACCCAAGAAGTAATCGATCGAGCCGCACGAGAGACGGCTAACACTGGTGGGTATACTACGACAGTATCCGCAACTGGTCGCACTGTCGATGTCCAAGAAACGATCGACGATCTCCGCGCCGAAATTGCCAGACTCAGAGCTGAAATTCAAAGACATCGCCATCAAAGCTAATCCCACCTCCAAAATCGAAATGACTGCTATCTCCGAACCTTGTCTACCGTCTAGCGATGCTCCGGCTACCCCACCCGTAACAATTAATCCTCAGCAGAGCCAAAGCAGAGCCGGAATGCCAGAGGCAAGGCTCGATCGAAACGAAGCAGCTACATCAACAGCGGCAAACCTTAGCTCGCCGATCTCATCTCACGATCCTGTCCCAGAGTCATCCGCTATCTCCATGCCGCAACTTGTGACAGATCCTCAGCTTAGTAGTGACAACCGCGCCTACCGATGGAATCGGCAGAATTATTCGCGGCGGCGACGGAAGTTTGATATTTGGTCATTTTTCCTAACATTCCTCAATGGTTCCTGGATTGACGGGAAGAAGTGGAGCTATCTTAGTGGCTACACTGAGGCAAAACAGGCCGCTAGACGACGCAAGCAAGCAATTTGGATTCGGGATACGTTTTTGGAATTAGGGCCGACCTTCATCAAATTAGGGCAGCTATTTTCAACTCGTGCCGATTTGTTTCCGATCGAATATGTCGAAGAACTTTCTAAATTACAAGATCGGGTACCAGCCTTTGGTTATGCCCAAGTCGCCGAAATTATCGAGCGAGATTTAGGTAAAACCATTCCCGAATTATATGCCAGCTTCGAGCAAGTTCCGATCGCCGCAGCTAGCCTAGGGCAAGTACACCTAGCCCGATTGTATACGGGTGAAGAAGTCGTCGTCAAAGTCCAACGTCCGGGACTGCATAAATTATTTACGATCGATCTCGAAATTTTGCGGGGGATTGCTAAATACTTCCAAAATCATCCGAAATGGGGACAGGGCGGACGCGACTGGTTGGGTATATATGATGAATGCTGTCGGATTTTGTGGGAAGAAACCGACTATATCAGCGAAGGGCAAAATGCCGATACTTTTCGGCGGAACTTTAGGGCGCAAAATTGGGTGATGGTACCCCGCGTCTACTGGCGATATTCCTCCACCCGGACGCTGACATTAGAGTACCTACCGGGGATTAAAATCAGCAACTATGAAGGCATAGAAGCCGCTGGACTCGATCGACAAACGATCGCCAGTCAAAGTGCCACCGCCTATCTCCAACAACTGCTCACCGATGGCTTTTTCCATGCCGATCCCCATCCGGGAAATGTCGCGATCGAACCAAAAACAGGAGCATTAATCTTCTATGATTTTGGGATGATGGGACGGATCGCCCCCGGTACTAAAGAAAAGCTGATGGATACCCTCTTAGCCATCGCCGGACGGAATGCCAACCGCGTTGTGAGTGGATTAGTCGCCCTCGGAGCCGTATCTGCCGATGCCGATACCGATCCGATTCGCAGATCGATCCAATACCTGCTCGATAACTTCCTCGATAAACCCCTAGAATCGCAATCGATCGCCCAAATTACCGACGATCTTTATGATATCGCTTACGGGCAGCCCTTCCGCTTCCCCGCCACCTTTACCTTCGTCATGCGGGCATTTTCCACCATCGAAGGTGTCGGTAAAGGACTCGATCCCGATTTTAACTTCATGTCCGCCGCTCAACCCTTCGCCTTCCAAATTATGAACAGTAACGGTAACAATACCCCCGATGCCAACACCTTTCTCGCCGAAATCGGCAGACAAGCCGCCCAAGTCGGATCTTCCGCGCTCGGATTGCCGCGTCGCCTCGAAGACACCATCGAAAAATTAGAGCGCGGCGACATCCGCGTGCGAGTCCGCGCCAGCGAAACCGATCGTTATTTACGCAGGCTCAGTGCCGTGCAGCAAAACACAAATTATGCAATCTTAGTCGCGACATTTACATTGTCTGCTACGATGCTATTTGTCAATCAATACACGATCGCGGCGGGAGTAGTTGGGGCGATCGCGGCAATCTCGCTGGTAATGTGGTTTCGGCAAACGCGGAAACTAGATCGCCAAGATCGAATGTCTTAAACTAGCGATCGATCGGTGCCAATCTGGGTACTATAGATATTGACGATCGCAACTACCCAACAAATTTTAGAGTCGATTCCGCACGGCGGACGCGACCCGATCGAGTCAGGGGAGTAAACCGATCGTCAAATTCCAAATACCGTTGTTTCGATCCTTCGTCCGCTCTAAAATTTTGGCTTATTAATCGGTACAGGCATTAGATTATGAAATCGTTGTTCGCAGGTCTTTCGGATAAAGGGATGGTACGCAGTGCCAACCAAGATGCATACTACATCGATCCTGATGGACGATTTTTTATAGTTGCTGATGGGATGGGCGGTCATGCTGGTGGCGAAGAAGCCAGTAGAATAGCCATTGAAACTTCCCATTCGTATCTCGACAGCAATTGGGAAACCGAACCCGATACCAAAAATCTCCTTGCCCAAGCCCTAATTGCCGCCAACGAAGCGATTGTCGCCGATCAAGAACAAAACGCCCAACGCGCCGATATGGGTACCACCCTCGTCGCGATTTTATTCCGCGATGACTTAGTATGGTCGGCGCACGTCGGCGATTCCCGCCTCTATCGGCTCCGAGGCGACAAATTAGACCTAATTACCGAAGATGATACCTGGGTCGCTAGAGCGATGAAATTAGGTCAGCTCAACGCCGATGAAGCCAGAGTTCATCCTCTCCGCCACGTTTTATCTCATTGCCTCGGTCGTCGCGATTTACGCCAAATTAATATTCAAACTCAAGATATTAATGCTAACGATCGGATCTTACTCTGTAGCGATGGTTTGACCGAAGAAGTACCCCACGACGAAATCGCCATTCACCTCCAAGCCGAAACCGAAGGCATTGCGGCTCAAGCCTTAATCGATGCCGCCAAACAACATGGTGGTAGCGATAATATCACCGTCGTTATTGCCACCATGCAACAAACCCAGGCAGTTTGAGCGATCGATTAAATGTTCGCCGAGTAAATAGTCAACCTAGATCTGATTCCAATACTCCCTTCCCGCCAGAAGAATATAGATAATACTTCTACCCTATTACTCTCAGAGACCTTTTTTTAACCGCAGAGGCACGCGAAGAGCGCAGAGGGCACAAGGAAAAAGCTAATCTATACTCTTTGAGCGGAAATGGAGTATCTTATATCGACTGTTGTGCGATCGCAGATATTTGAGTTTTAACTAATGCCCATGCCTAAATGCCACGTAGTTGAGATAAAAACGATCGCTGCAAATAGCGATAATAGACCTTGAATAATCAGACCGATAACCGAACCTAAGACAATACCGACACCAGCTTTAACCGAGATTGTAAATCTGTCTCCCAGTGGTGCTTGGCGGGGATATAATAACTCACCCACTACCGCACCGATGAATGGCCCAAAAAATAGCCCAACGATCGGCCCCCCGACAGGTAAAGCGGGCAGCAGCCCAATAAATCCGAGGATTAAACCGACGAGCGAACCGATTTGACCCCAATGACTGGCTCCAGCTTTTTGTGCGCCCCAGATGCCCGATAACTGCTCGATCGCAAAACACATCACAAAGACGACACTGGAGACGACGATCGCGATCGTGGCGTTGTCCCAGTTATATAGTAATCCGGCACCGATCGACGCACCTAAAATTAAAATCGGCCCAGGCATGACTGGTATGACCGCACCAATCACCCCGATGAGGGTCGTTAGCAGTAAAGCAAGATAAATTAGTGTTGTGGTTGTCACGTTAGAAATATCGATGGTTGGCGATGCGTTGGCGGAGCCTCCCGGAACGGGAATCGCGAATGACAAAATTTAGAGCAGTAAAATTGGGGTTTGCAGCTCTAACCCCTAATTTCACTTAAAAAGATATTGCTGGAGCCAGTGATTCCATTGCTGACATGGCAAATTGCAAGGCAAAAATCGCAATAATGGGGGATAGATCGATCGAGCCGATTGGGGGTACGAACCGGAAGAGATTGAGGTAAGGATCGGTAATCGGACTTAGGAACCCGATAATTTGCTGCATCCAGTCGATGTTAGGAAACCAGGTTAGTAATAACCTGACAAATAGAATATACGAATAATATTCTAAGAATTTAGAAATGCTGACAAATAGTAGGGGCGCGATTGCTGCGTTGTCCATAAAAGATGATTGTACGATCGAAAACTTGCTACACCTAGTTTAACCGATCGACTGGTATTTATGGATTGTCTGGCATACCGTACTAACCGACTAAACAATCTGGCTCTGACAAATCTCCCAAATTAGCTCTGGGGATCGAGTGGGTGTTGCGGTTTGCTGCTAGCTTCGATATCTTCATTTTGGCGATCGTTCGGTTCGCCAGGAACGGGCGAAATCGACGATCTGACGGAATCGATCGCATTATTCAAGTCATTAATTTTATCATCCAAACTTCGCCGCGCCATTTCCATCCGATCCATTCTCCGGCTGCGGCTGGATTTGAGCGGTCTCTTATCGCCATCGCCTGAGAGTCTAGTGCGATCGTCATCTTCAAGCCGATTGGCGCGTCGCTCGGCAATCGTTACCCCCACGATGCCGCCAACTACGCCGCCGACAAGCGTTCCCAGCCAAAATCCACCATTAAATCCGTCTCGGTTACTCATCGATCGATCTCCTCATTAACATTACTATTCTCGCAGATCGCGCCAAATTATACAGCTCTAATCGATCGGGGTGAAGATCGCAATTGGGCGATCGGATGCTGACTGGGTAAAGGACAGATGCGTTTTCTCACCGAACTCCTTGGCTGTCGATCCGATCGCGTTCTGCTCCAACGTTACGCTCGACCGCTCGGTTGGTGCGATCGAGCATTCTCTAATTATCCCCCAATTAATTCCCGCATTGCGGTTTTTAAAAATCAATGGCACTGAACTGGCGAGATTGCGTACCATTTTAATTTATAGAACCAAGATCGCTCCGAGGTTTATGGCGATCTGTCGATTCTCCCAAGGAGAGACTACGTCAACGGATCGGCACTAATATAATAAGGAATGCCACCGTTAGCCACACACATGAATAGTACCTCGCATCCCCTCCAGAGATTACTCGCATACGGACGACAATATCGCGGAAAAACTTGGCAAGCGGCAATTGCTTCAATATTTAATAAACTCTGCGATGTCGCTCCAGAAATTTTAATTGGGATGGCAGTAGATGTAGTTGTCAAAAAGCAAGACTCATTCATTGCTAATTGGGGAATCAAGAATGTAGAACAACAGTTAGTAATGCTGACGATAATTACTGTCATCGTCTGGGTGCTAGAATCACTATCTCAATATGTCTATACCAATCTCTGGCGCAATCTATCTCAAAAAATTCAGCACAATCTGAGGCTCGATGCTTACGGACACATTCAACAATTAGAATTAGCTTACTTTGAAAATCAGAGTACTGGCAATCTGATGGCAATTTTGGGCGATGACATCAATCAGTTAGAACGATTCTTAGATGTCGGTGCGAATGAGATTATTCAAGTAGTGACTAATGCGATCGTCATCGGCGGCGTATTTTTCGTACTAGCTCCATCGCTGGCTTGGTGGTCGATGGTACCGATTCCGCTAATTATTATCGGCTCGATTTGGTTTCAGAAAAAACTCGCACCTTATTATGCCAACGTGCGCGAAAAAGTTGGCTTGTTAAATGGTCGATTAGCTAATAATCTAGGTGGAATTACCACGATTAAAAGCTTTACCACCGAAGCCTACGAACTCGATCGAGTCCGCGCTGATAGCGAAGCCTATCGTCAGAGCAATCGGCGCGCGATCGCGGTGAGTGCAGCATTCGTCCCCTTAATTCGGATGGCGGTATTATTTAGTTTTACAATGACCTTATTACTCGGCGGTATTTCGGCTGTCAACGGTCAATTGGGAGTGGGTACTTACAGCATCCTAATTTATCTCACCCAACGCTTACTATGGCCGCTAACGCGCTTAGGTGAGACATTAGATCTCTATCAACGCGGCATGGCTTCGACTAATCGAGTTATGGATTTATTAGATACTCCGATCGCGATTGATTCTGGTAGTTTAGCTTTACCACAAGTACGCGGTGAAATAGAGCTAAAAAATGTCACCTTTGCCTATCCCGATCGATCGACTGTAGTCAAAAAA
>NZ_JANYJC010000216.1 GCF_025361915.1 Chamaesiphon sp. GL140_3_metabinner_50 | reverse complement strand
AAGATAAATAAAGATCGAAAAATGGATATAAATTATCGGGTTCGCTCAGAAGCAGTTGCCAGAAATCGGCGGCAATTTGTTTATAGGTTTGGAAACATCGCTTATCCCGATAGAAACTCAGCATGACAGAAGAATCTACTGGTTCTATTCCCGTATAATATTCTTCGCAGGTAAATACATATGCATTCCAGTTGCCATCTTTTTCTTGCTGACAGGCAATAAATGTTTGCTCCACTAATCTTGAATTCCATTGAAAACTGGATAGCGGCAAACCAGCACCGAATACTGCGGGTATTCTAGCTCTTACCCATGCAGGATAGACAACTTCTTCCCAAAAGCCACCGCTATTTGTTGGTAATGAAAGAATCGGTGTCGGATCTTTAATATATTTAGAAATCGGAAACGTATAATAATCTAGATCGTCTCCTGCATGTCCAACTGCTGCTGGATTGATATTACCAACATCTCCAGCTACAGGGATAAATATAAATTTTTCACCCCACACTGGCTGTTGCAGAATTTCTGTAAACCAACCATGATGAATCCGAACTGACATGTGGTGTAATTAATAACGTGGCAGATCGGACAGTTTTTCCTCTAATATTGAGTTGACTTTACAAACAATTGGATTAACTTAGATCTCTCTCGATCGCATTTACTCAATAAAAACTAACTCATCTGGTGCCAATGCCATTTCATCGAGAGTTTGCCAGCCTGGATTCCATTGCTTGGGATCTTTGGTAGCTTGAGCGTTAATCCAAAATCTGACGGTAGGATCGCACGATGAGAGCATTTCGGCAAATACCCACTGTCCCTCATTCTTACAATTGACAACTTGAAAATGTCACCACCCCCACATTTTTTGGGCAGCCGTCCATTTTGAGCCGAGTAAATGCGGAAATTTCTGTTTTTTTGCCATGACTCCCAACTAAGTTTAAGCGAACGAATCGGCAGATTGACGGGTAATTTCGCGCAGATGAATGATATCCTGACGCGGATCGACTAAAGCAACTTGTACCTGAATCTGTTCGCCAGCAGCTACCCAGCGATTGAACTTCATCGCTAACTCAATTCCCAATTCTTCGATTAAGATCAGGGCGAGACTTTCATCTTCTCGCAACCAGCGTAAGAATAAAGCATCCCATTCGCGATCGCCCGATCGATTGAGGTATTCTAGAGTCCAATAGCGATTGGTTTGTCGCTCTACCATAATCGCTTCATAAATATTGGTACCCAACGCCAGCATAATTTCCTGCAATCGTTCGGTGGTGAATGGTAATTCATCACCACGCAGGTGAGCTTTGATTTGATAATGGGCGAGCAAGTCTGTATAGCGGCGAATTGGTGAGGTAACTTGGGAATAGGTGTTTAAACCCAGGCTAGCGTGCCGAGCTGGCGTAGTTCCCATTTCACTCCGGGGCATACACCGCCGCACGGCACAGGAGCGTGCTGGGCCGACTGGGATGAGAATTAGTTCTTCTTCTGGAGGCAGTTCTGGCTGGGGTTGTCCGCGATAGGGCAGGGGGAGCGCATTGTCCTGTCCGTATCTAGCCGCGACTTCACCTGCGAGGATCATCATTTCGGCGACTAGGCGGCGCGCGCGATTATCTTCAATTAGATCGATCGAAACTTCATCGCCGCTGACTTTGACGGTAGACTCCGGCATGTTGATATTAATCGACCCTTGCGATGTCCGCCACTGGTTCCGCAGTTTGGCAGCTTTGGCAATCGATTCAATTTCTAGCTCTCCGGGAATCCGCAGTTGCAGCATTTCCTCGACATCTTCATAAGTAAGCCTGTAAGTCGGCTCGATCGTGCTAGTAGTTATCTCATATTCGCTTGCGGCACCACTCTCATCAAGAATTACCCCAAAACTCAAGGCGCAACATTTTTTGCCCTGTCTGAGGCTCATTGGGCCAGTAGCCAGAGCGGGTGGGAACATGGGAATCATCCCGGTGGGGAGATAAATCGTCACCGATCTTTTACGTGCTTCGAGATCGAACTCGTCTTCAGGCGATAATAATCGGGTCGGATCGGCAATATGAATCCATAACTTTTGCCGTCCGTCTGGCAAGAGTTCCAAACTCAATCCATCATCGATCTCTTGGGTACTTTCGTCGTCGATCGTGTATACCTTGAGATGGGTAAGATCGCGGCGACGGGTAGCATCGCGATCGACAGGTGGATTGGTTAGTAATTCATGCGCCACGGTTTGCATCTTGGGTGAGAAGTGAACGGGAGTCTGAGAGCGACGCAGATGGATGTTCTCATGGATGCTCCACCATCCCAATTCCACGAGGAGCGAGAATACTGCTGGTTGGGTTTGCTGGCGGTTGAGAGCTGTGAGGTATTCTCCGAGTTTCGATGGTGGCAGATCTGGATTGAGGACGTATTTTTCCAGGACTTCGAGCCGCTGTTTGTCGGTATCTTCCCACTCTACTGGGGTACCTGCTAACTGTTGCCGAACGCGATCGATAAATCCTTGCTGTTCGATTTCTCTTCGATCTTTGACAGTGGCTTGGTGCTTGAGTTCGGTGACTTGAGCGCGGCTGCGGGGTTCGTATTTGTCTTCTTTTTTATTTTTGAAGTAGATCTTATCTTCTGAGAGCAAGACGTAAGCGGCGTAGCACAGAGCTGGGATGCGATCGGAATATAATAAATCTGCGAGTGTCGGTGGATCGACTGTTTCTCCGTCTTCTACCAACATTTCCCAAGCGACTTCTAGGCTATCGGGATCGATATTCGGTGCGACTTGGGCACTAAATTTAGCAATCTCGGCGGGCTGCTTATAGGTAACCCCAGCAACTTCATAGGTAATATCGCGAGGATGAAGCGTATGCGATTGAGTTCGATCGTCGATCGCAATCCAGTGTTTTTTCCCTTCTGGACGATCGGCAATTGCCAGACGGCGTTCTCCATTGTGCCAAAATTCAACTAGAGTTCCCTTCTCCACCCCTGTTTCTTCCTTTGTAACGGTTCGTTGTTACGTGTTGTGCGATCGTTACGGTTGTGCCAGTAGCGATTTAAGTTCGGATCTCTAGTGTAATGTGAATGCGCGATCGCCGCTATGACTCCAGGAATGTCAAGGCATGAAGTTTGCTGGAAACCTAAAGCTACTAGCAATCCTCATCCCTCATCCCTTAATGGTTTAACCTTCGACGTTGATAAATGGCATCAATGCGATTTGGCGAGAGCGTTTAATCGAAAGCGTCATATCTCTTTGTTGCTTGGATGTTAAGCCAGTAATTCTCCGAGGTAAGATCTTGCCGCGCTCGGTGACGAACTTGCGAAGTAAATCTACATCTTTGTAATCGATTGGATCTCCAGGTTTGATGGGCGATAACCGTTTGCGAAAATAAGCCATGTTGTTCGTGGATAGTGGATAGTGGATGGTGAGTAGTTAATACTACTTACTTGATTTCTTTATGTGTTACGTGTTTGTTGCAATAACGACAGAATTTGCTCAACTCTAACCGAGCGGTGGTGTTCCGGCGGTTTTTCATTGTCGTGTAACGGGATACACCAGCCGAGCGTTTAGCAGTATTGCTGCGACACTCAGTGCATTCCAAGGTGATGATAATCCGAACGCCCTTTTTGGCTGCCATACTCTTTACAGACCCAACGCGGGAATAAAATAAACACAGTCTACAATTATCTCATGAAGATCGCTCGATCGGCAACTAGTTAACAAAATATTGCCGGATTAAAGTGCGTATTTACCGAGCTGACGCAACCCGTTAAATCTTGCTATAACTAGTAACTAACGCCACCTTCTCGATCGGCTGCTAGTTGCGACAGACAATCTTGTCTCACTTTATCCCCATGAATATCTCGACGATCGATCTTCAGACAGTACTATACCAACTCGAACATTTCGCCGATCGACTGGTAACCGAACAACTAACGCAAATTACCTGGATCTCCGTTCTCACCATTTTTTCGGCAGGATTACTCACCAGTTTGACACCTTGCACCTTGTCGATGTTACCGATTACGATCGGCTATATCGGTGGCTATGAATACAAAAGTCGCTGGCAAGCCGCAATTCAATCGACATTCTTCTGCGCCGGAATTGCAACAACGCTGGCGGGGTTGGGGATATTTGCAGCGGTAGTGGGTAAAGTATACGGTCAAATTGGCTTGGGGTTGCCAATTTTTGTCAGCGCGGTGGCAATTTTAATGGGGTTAAATCTGCTTGAAGCTCTACCCTTCCAACTCCCCGATTTTGGCGGTATGGATTGGATTCCCAAAGACTTGCCCAATGGCGCGCGATCGTATTTACTAGGTGTCACCTTTGGCTTAGTCGCTTCTCCTTGCAGCACGCCAGTACTTGCAAGCCTACTCGCATGGGTAGCCAGTACTGGCAATATCTGGTTGGGTGCGGTACTCCTCCTGGCATATACGGCTGGTTATGTGGCACCATTAATATTGGCAGGCACCTTTACAGCGGTTATCAAAAAGTTATTAGAAGTCCGTAAATGGTCGGGTTGGATTACCCCAACTAGTGGCATTCTCTTGATCGGCTTTGGGGTGTTCTCACTGTTGACTAGGATTCCAAATTTTTAATAATCGATATATTTTTGCAATTAATTACAAACAATAATCTATCCCCTGAAGTAGGGTGGGCAGTGCCCACCATTTGTATTTCAATGTATCGATTCGCTAGATATTTACACCAATATTAATTATTAAAACTTCTAAATTAGTAAATAGCACCTATCTTGTAAAAAATATTGCTATTAGTAATAGCTGAGATCTCATTGGTGGGCAGTGCCCACCCTACCAGTAGTACTTTATTCATAAACCCTAAAGGCTAAAACCTCACCCCTAATTTACAGATGGCGATCGAATCTAACGTAGCTCCACTTAATTTCTGGCAAATACCACAACAATGGTGGCGGAAGAAAATAGTACCAGTTATTGCCAACCTTAAATTTGCGATCGCATTAGTACTGATTATCGCAGTTTTGAGTATCACTGGGACAGTTATCGAGCAGGGCGAAACGCCAGGATTTTATCAGACTAATTACCCTGAAAGTCCGGCTCTATTTGGCTTCTTAACTTGGAAAGTAATTCAAGTCATCGGACTAGACCATGTATATCGAACCTGGTGGTATTTAGCATTACTAGTACTATTCGGAATTAGTCTGATGACTTGTACTTTTACTACGCAGTTACCGATGCTTAAATCGGCGCGAAAGTGGAAATTTTATGATAATCCCAAATTCTTTCAAAGATTGGCTCTGAGTGCCGAAATTGACGATCGCAATCTAGATGAACTTTCCACCCAATTACAAACGCAGAAATACAAGATCTTCACCGAAGGCGATAAACTTTACGCGCGGAAAGGACTAATTGGTAAAATCGGCCCAATTGTCGTTCATGTTGGGATGATTCTAACTTTATTGGGTGGTGTTTGGGGCGCGACAACAGGATTTATCGCTCAAGAAATGGTGCCGAGTGGCGAAACATTTCAGGTTAAAAATATCCTCGATGCTGGGCCATTAGCCCGCAACCAAATTCCAAAAGACTGGTCGGTTAAAGTCAATCGATTCTGGATTGAATATACGCCTGCTGGCACGATCGATCAATTTTATTCCGACCTGTCAGTAATAGATAATGACAGCCAAAAAGAACTAGATCGGCAGACGATTTATGTTAATAAACCATTAAAATATGATGGCGTTTATTACTATCAAACCGACTGGTCGATTTCTGGGGTCAAAGTCAGAATTAATAATAGTCCGATTTTCAGATTACCGATGGCGCAAATCGGACAAGGTGCCCAAAATCGAATTTGGGGAACGTGGATTCCCACTAAGCCAGATTTAAGCGAAGGTGTTTCGCTACTAGCTAAAGATTTGCAGGGGACATTACTAGTCTACGATACCAAAGGGCAACTAGTTTCTAGCGTGCGCGCTGGAGGTGAGTTAGAAGTCAATGGTGTTACCTTAAAAGTTCTCGAAGTAATCGGCGGAACCGGACTCCAAATTAAAGCCGATCCGGGAATTCCGATCGTCTATTTAGGCTTCGGGTTACTGATGCTAGGAGTAGTCATGAGTTACTTCTCGCATTCTCAAATCTGGGCGGTAGTTAAGGATGGTAAATTGTATCTGGGTGGGCGCACAAATCGCGCTCAAGTAGTGTTCGAGCGCGAAACGATCGCCATTATTGAAAGACTCCAGCATTCGGGTATGGATAACCTCACCGATGATGTACGGGTACCGACAGTAGTAAGCTAAGTTTTGGATCGTAAAAATAGACCGATCGTTAAATTCAAATTAATTTAATTTAACTTAAATCTACCCAAATTCTGATTGCCAACTCTGCTTACCTATGTTAGATTAAGTTCAGGTAGTAAATAACCCGCTGTCTAGTACAGCTATCCAATTATTATATTAGGAGGTGGTGCCCATGATCGAGAGTAGTACACGTCTGGGTCTCGAAACTGGAGTTAGCCGGCTGAGTGCTGGGACTGTCCTCTAGTAAACTTATCGGTTTGTCTATAGAATCGTTCTAGATTCACTCCTGTCTTGTTTGTAGAGTTTCTCTCAGCAGCCAGGTTCCAGCGAACAGACCCCCTAGACCGCTCCTATTGCTAGTACTGAGATTTTAGAATCTTATCTAGTAGTAGGAGCGGATAGTTTTTGGGAGGTAATTTAGCATTTTAGAGATATTTAATTCCCTTTCCAGGTACCATGAAAACCCATCGGTACCACACTAGGTAAACTTAACCGACAAACAGGCGATTCATCTAACCTATCGCAGTCGTAGATCCAAACTTCACTTTGATGATTTTCGCCATCGTAAATTACTGTGAGAATCCAGCCTCGGTTAGCATCGAATTTATCGACAACATGAATCGGCTCAGTTGGGTATAAATGACTAGCGAGATCGGCAGTAGTTAACGTGTTAGTATGTCGATCGAACCTGCCAATCGTCCCAACTAATTCGCGATTGAGAACTGCATTTGGTTTGTGAACGGCTAGATATGTATATCGCCATTCTCGTCCGACTTGAGAGCTTTCTACTAAGGGAAATTCACAACTGCGATCGCATAATTGTTCGCTACTAATGAGCTTACCCACAGTCGGATCGATGACTAGTTGCCAGAGCGTACCGATTGCTTCAGTATGAGTCTTACCACTAGCAACTTCTCTCAAAAATTCATTAGTTCCAAAATCGGCATAACGAACTAAATCGCAGATGATTTTACCGTTAGCATCGACATAGCCATTACCTAAATGCCATTGATACCACGGCTCAGTAGTGAAATTACTAACTAGACTCAGATCCTCGCGATCGAATATCATGATTTGGGTGCCGAGTTCTGGCTTCCACCG
>NZ_JANYJC010000373.1 GCF_025361915.1 Chamaesiphon sp. GL140_3_metabinner_50 | reverse complement strand
TCTCGCCCCCAGCCTTTTCTAGTCCATTGACTAGCTTTTGGGCAATTTGACCTACACCACCTTTGGGATAGTTGATACCGCCATAATGTCTGTCCGAAAATACCATCCCCGCATTAATCGTCGGTGTCAGATCGGCAGGTACCACCGACCAAATATAGCACTCGATATCGATAAACTTTAGTACCGCCGGATCTTGGATATATTTCCGCGCGATCTCCCCGACATTCGATGGTAAATACTTGACCAAACCCAGACAAGCCGCCGGGTGTTGAAAAAATACCCGCGTCAGATATCGCAACTCTTCAAGCGATAATAAATCCATCTGATTCAGGCAATTAAATACTTTCCAGCACTCATCATAAAACTGCCTAATCCCCTTGGCTTCATGGGGAAACTTCGCAATCACTTCTTGTAAAAACTGCTCGTAATCTTGGTGAACCTTAATATCTAAACCATTGGGTAAATGATACTGTACCTGCACCCGATCGGGAATCGTTTCGATACTTTCGCCCACCGCCGCCAGCGCGCGAGTCAATAAATTAGTCGTACCTTGCTTCCCAAACCCAAAAATCATCGAAGCACCAACGTCGAATCGATACCCCTCGCGATCGAAATATCCCGCACTTCCACCCGGAATTAAATACCGCTCCAATACCAAAACCTTAGCACCCTTCGCCGCTAACTGAGTCGCCGTCACCAGTCCGCCAATTCCCGAACCAATAATAATCGCGTCGTAAATAATTGGTTGACGGAGCATCTCGTTTTGAGGATCGGTAATTGCACTCACAGTCATAAAAAAATCGTAATTTGAAATTGACTCAATATATCTCAGACACAAGGATCGGCTGTTAGGACATATTCCTAAAAGCCCGACCATGAATATATTTTAACCCAAAGCCCTCAATGAGGCTCGAACTCATGACCTCTTTATTACCAATGAAGCATCAAGAAGAGAGGAACAGTATTGCCAACAGCACAGTGAGATTTGCGAGGAATAACATTTTGATAAGCTTGCCAGAAATCTGTGTAAGCCAACTTACATTCAGTTCTACCGAACATACTATGCTGAATTTAGACTCAAACGCTCTCTATCTAGTGATTCTCGCAGGGTCTTTCGGTGGTAATATAGGATTTCGATCGGGCGATAGTGAGAGCCAAAAATGAGTCAGGAAACGTAAAGGTGGGCGATCGGTTAGCAGAGCATAAACACAATGCTGTAAGCCAGATGCCAGCGGCGGTTTTACCGTTATCGATCGAACTAGGAGCATCTTTCGATCGAGCCGCATTAGCAGTTTTAATCGGTTGGCAGCCCAGAGATCCGATCGCTTGTTTCACTAGATCGACCGATTGCGGCTCTCAGGAGCGATTTGCAAGAAGCTAGCGGCGCATCGTCGATGCGACAAGACAGCGGCCCGAAAATAAGCACGATGCGAAATTATCGGTTTGCCATTTTAGTCTACGATCCAACCAAAGAATTTGAGCGACGATTTAAAAGGCGGTGGTTGGAATGTCCGATCGATTTCGCTCCATCAACTGCTGTTAAATCGGATTAAGGCTGAAGATCCTCAATTAATCGAGAGCATAATGCGGATGGAACACCGTCTTTACGAGCGCGATCGGGGTCGAGCGTTGAATCATCTCAAAGATAAGCTGTCGCACTATATTGATGGCGTGGATGGGATTGCTAAAGATGTTGTAAATTTAATCGATGAGTTTGCAAATGAGAATCCCTTGGTGGCAAACCGCACCCTGGTTTTATTGGCGCGGACAGGGGCACTTTATCCCTTTTTTCGATCGTCAGCATTGCTCAAACTCATCGATGGGAAAATGCGGAATTTGCCTGTGGTTTTACTCTATCCTGGCAAGCGACAAGACCTAAATGCCCTGTCGTTTATGGGTGAGTTGTCGGCTGACCGTGATTATCGCCCGCGCATTTATTCATGATGGAGAACTTCGATGCAGATTAAGGATGTGTTTGCCAATGATGTGACGCGCGATATCGCGCCAGTGATTTACTTCCACGAGCAAGATCCGGCAAAGGTGACGGCGGAAGTTTCCGAGTACATTGTCACGGGTGGATATCCTGACACAGATCCCCGCAAAAAGATTGGGATTCACGAACAGTTTGTCAAATTGTTGGGCGGTTTAGCAGCGGAACTGCAAAAACCTGGCGGGGTAGAATTACCCGCCGCCTGGATCTCTGGATTTTACGGTTCGGGGAAATCTAGCTTTGCCAAGCTGCTGGGATTAGCTCTGGATGGCTTGATTTTGCCCGATGGACAGGCGATCGCCGAAGTTTTGCTCAAACGGGATGAATCGGCTAAATCCAGCGAGTTTAGGGCGGCTTGGGCGCAGGTTCGGAGTCTGGTACAGCCGATCGCTGTCATCTTTGATATTGGTGCGGTGGCACGGGACGACGAACAGATTCATTCAGCGGTGAAGCGGCAAATCCAGCGGCGGCTGGGCTATTGCAGTACCAATAATTATGTGGCAGATTATGAGCTGAACCTCGAACTTGAAGGTCTGTGGTCGGAGTTTGAAGCTAGTGCCCAGCGGTTGCTCGGTCGGGCTTGGGCTGACGCGAAAGATAGTCGGATGGCGGAGGAAGAATTTTCCCAGGTGATGCACGCGATGAATCCAATTCGGTACACCGATCCGTTGAGTTGGTTTGAGAGCCGTGCGGGGGCGAATACGGGTGAGGGATCTTCGGTCGATGAAACGATTAAAGCGATCGCCGAAATGCTGCGGTTGCGGGCTGTGGGCAAGACATTGTTTGTGGTAGTCGATGAGGTCAGTCAATATATCTATCAAGACAACACGCGGATGTTGAAGCTTCAGTCTTTTGTCTCGGCTTTGGGGCAGAAGCTCAAAGGGCAAGTTTGGCTGCTGGCAACGGGTCAACAACAGTTGGAGGATAGTGACGACGAAAGCAGTATTGGTAAGCTCAAGGATCGATTCCCGCCTAAGTTGCGGGTGCATTTGGCACCGACGAATATTCGGGATGTGGTGCATAAACGCTTGCTCAAGAAATTGCCGACGCAGGAAGGGGAACTGCGATCGATCTTTGGGCAGTATCGCAGCGATCTCAAGCTGTATGGCTATCAGTGTCAGACGATTTCCGAAGAAGATTTCGTGGAAGTCTATCCGATGCTGCCGGGATATGTCGATCTGCTGATGCAAATTACGTCGAATTTACGCTTACGATCGAGTCGAGCCAAGGGTGACGACCATGCTATTCGCGGGCTGTTGCAGCTTTTAGGCGACCTGTTCCGCGAGCGGAAGCTGGGCGCAAGACCTTTGGGAGATTTGATTACCTTAGAAGACATTTTCGAGGTACAGCAGTCATCCCTTGACAATGATATGCAAACTACCTTGACGCGGATCTTTAGTCAGGATGAAGTAGTGCAGGACGCGCTCTTGGGGCGAGTGGCGAAGATTGTCTCGTTGCTGGAGCTGATTCAAGAACAAGAGCCGACAACGGTGGCACTAGTGAGTCAATG
>NZ_JANYJC010000163.1 GCF_025361915.1 Chamaesiphon sp. GL140_3_metabinner_50 | reverse complement strand
CTACGATTACACGCTGAAATGGTTTTTGCATTTGTCGATTCGGGGAAAGTAAATATTTCCGGTCAACCTAGTGTAAGTCGATCGCGGCTCATATTTGTCTAGGACTGTGGAAAATTCATAGAGTTCCCCTAGCATCGATCGGTTAAAATCGATCTTAGCCAACTGCTAGATTTTTCTTTCTAGCTTGAAAACGTTGTAATTTTTGTTAACCAATAAGTTCATCACATTTAGCCACTAATTCTTCAAGCTGGAGATCTACTTCTTCAAAATCGAGGCGAACGCGGCGCAAATTCCCAATTAGTCGGCTATCTACCGATGGATCTGGCATCATTGGTTGTTTTTACATAGGTTAAACTCCTGAATAGTTTCTTGGTTACCACGATAAATCTTTTGTTACCCGAATAGTTAATGCTTATCCCTCAGAGCCAGCGATTCTCCTTAGAAGAGGCTGTACCTTGCAGCGTGGCTTTGCCAGCGACTGATTTTGAGTTAGACTACTTTTGGCCAGAACTAATGCTAGCTCTGCTATCGCATGTTGATGCCCGATCTCTCACCATTATGGATTTCCCTGAAAATATCATTTATCGCAACATTGTGTACATTTACACTAGGAACGATCGTTGCTTATAAAATGTATTATTATCAAGGTCGATCGCGCTCTTTAATTGAAGCATTTTTAATCGCACCGCTGATTTTACCACCGACTGTCGTGGGTTTTATTTTACTGGTATTGCTAGGAAAAAATGGCGTATTCGGACAATTTTTAGCACGCGGAAATCTCCAATTAATATTTACCTGGTACGCAGCCGTATTAGCTGCGATCGTCGTATCATTCCCTTTAATGTATCGGGCAGCATTGGGAGCCTTCGCGCAGATCGATACCTTGCTATTAGATGCCGCTAGAATTGAAGGAGCATCCGAACCCGATGTCTTTTGGTATATTGCCCTACCACTGGCATTTCCGGGCATTCTAGCGGGCACTGTGCTGACATTTGCGCGAGCGTTGGGCGAGTTTGGGGCGACATTAATGATTGCTGGAAATATTCCAGGGCAAACCCAAACCATGCCGATGGCGATTTATTTTGCAGTCGAAGCAGGTGCGATCGAGGAGGGCTGGTTTTAGACGATAATTATTGTGTGTATTGCGATCGTCGGTTTGACGATCGCGAATATTTGGAAAGTCTAAATCGGGTGATATTAGTAGTCGATCGGCTAACTGTCCCCTCGCTCGACTACGATCGGCGTTTACCGCTTAAATTGAGAACATCTTCCTATTCTTACTTTCACCGATGAACCTTAATCTATCGATCGATGCTGGCATCCAACAATTGCGCCGCCAATCTAGTCGCACTCGATCGATCCTAGCACTATTACTCATCGTCCCGATATCAAGTATCGGCGCGCTCACCTCGACAATCATCGCGCCTGGAGCCGTGGGGCAAGGAATCGCGGTTTGTTGTGGCATGTGGATGTTAATATTCCCTGTAGCTTGGCATGTCTCGATCGATCGACAGCGGTTACAATTTAATAAATCCCTCGATGGTTTAGCCGTTGGCATCATCTTGGGTGTGGCGATGTTTGCTACGATCTTCGTATTATTAGGTTAAGGTATATACATACTAAAAATCTGCCCGATCGAGTAATATAACTCTCCGAACAGATTGCTAGTTATAATTATTTCAGACAGTGACCAAATTAAGTGCGGAACCGACGCTTATTTTGTCTGTGTCTGGCAATC
The DNA here is from genome assembly GCF_025361915.1 of Chamaesiphon sp. GL140_3_metabinner_50. GTDB lineage: Bacteria > Cyanobacteriota > Cyanobacteriia > Cyanobacteriales > Chamaesiphonaceae > Chamaesiphon. The sequence continues at coordinate 3,589 of NZ_JANYJC010000163.1, read as the reverse complement.
GCTTTGCGCTTGCGTTTTTCAATTGGAGTTTCAAAGTGCCTGTGCTTCCGCATATCAGGAAAAATCCCCGCTTTGGAGACTTCTCGCTTGAATCGGCGTAGCACTGACTCAATGCCTTCACTTTCACCGGGAATTACTTGAGACATCCTAACCCATCCACAAACTTACTTATATTGAAGCCGAAGGATGTATTTCCATTCAGCTATTTATCGACCAAAAGAGGACAAACTTATAGTATGCCCTCTTATTGTTTTAGACTCGAACTTTAAAGGTTGAGCTTAGTAGCGACGGTTGCCGCCACCGCCACCACCACCACCAAATGAACCTTTTTCTTCACGAGGTTTTGCTTTGTTGACTTTAAGGTCACGACCCATCCATTCAGCACCATCGAGAGCTTCGATAGCAGCAGACTCTTCTGCGTCTGTTTCCATTTCAACGAAAGCGAAGCCGCGTAGACGACCAGTTTCCCGATCGGTAGGCAACTGAACCCGCTTTACTTTACCGTATTCGGCAAAAGTCTGGTTCAAATCGTCCTGCGTTACTTCGTAGGATAAATTGCCGACGTAAATTGACATATCGCTGTCTCCAGAATCCTGTAGGTGTAGAGAGTTAGATTCGGAGAAAAGCTTGTAAAAAGAACCATACAGCCGAAAATAATCTTCATCTATCATGGTAGCACACGATCTTCAGAATCGATCGTCTATCATCTTATAGATTCATGTAGTTCGATTTAATATTTGGTCTGTGCGGGGGCACAATATCACCTGACTCAGAGATACGCAAAGCTTGAGTATAGTATAAGGTGTCACCAAGTATCGATCTCCACCAAATTCTGGGACTTTAAACCCGATCGATTCTCCTCTGGAGAGGCTACGCCAACGGGCGGTAGATATTTTCTCGATTAGCTCTAGAGCAATGAGCTGGGGAAATCTTCAGTTCAAATCTTCGATCGCCACCACAATATCGCTCCATACTTTAGAGCGGATATTTAGCCGTGCAGAGTTGGCATGTAGATTCTTAATATTTAGTAACTAATAATTGAAAATTAATAACTTATGTCTAAAAAAATTAACATTGGCACAAACATTCGGATAATTGAGCTACCAACCTATCTAAAAACTGCCGATCCGATGCCGACATTGCGCTCTCCCAGCTTATTAGAGCTAGGAGCGATCGGTCAAATTATCGATCGAAAGCCGGGGAATTATTGGGTGGTAAAGTTCGATCTTCATACTTTTTTACTAGAAGAGCGATATCTCGAAGCGATCGATGAATAATTAGTGCTTAAATCCTACCTCAGTGTGAGTCGAGTGGATACAAAAATTAGTATTCCTTATCGATTTCATAAGCTATCCTGAATAATGAGTCTCGATTTAACAGGTGGATAACATGACGCAAGCATATAACAGTGGCGACAACAATAGATTCTTAGTCGAACGGATTGCTGCCCACCGATGGCAGCATCTCATTATGGGTAGCCTAGGATTTTGGTTGAGCGGTAGCTTGGTGTTAGATCTAGTTATCATGCCAACGTTATGGATGACTGGCATGATGGAGAGTAGTGGATTTGCTTCGGCTAGTTATAGCATTTTCTGGATTTTTAATCGGGTAGAGTTATTGTGTGCGGCGACTGCACTGAGTGGCATTTGGGCATTGAGCCAAGTCGCGGAGCGGATGAATCGGCAGGCGGAGATGTTTGTAGGCGCGGGAATGCTGCTGGCGATCGCGATGAGTTATACTTTCATCCTTACTCCTTATATGAGTGGATTGGGTATCGACTTAGATATATTCGCGACAACAAAATCTATTCCTGTAGAAATGAACCAACTACACTCAATCTACTGGGTGTTGGAAGCTAGCAAATTAGGCATTGCCGGAATGTTATTGACTTGGAGTATGAAGGCTGATTAGGTATTAGGTATCAGGCTTTAGGTTTTGGGTTTTGGACGTTAGGTTTGAGGAGTAAGGAGTAATAGCACTCCTTACTCCTTCCTTTTTACTCCTTACTCCTTACTTCTTACTTCTTACTTCTTACTCCTTACTCCTTACTCCCATCTCCCATCCCTATTAATGAGCGATCCACTGAGCATCGCTAACGATAAAAATTCCGCCTAGCTTCTTGAGTAGGGGTTGCATGGCATTCGATAACTGCTCCGCCATTGCTAGCTCGGTACAAATAATCATAATGTAGCTATTGGTAATTAAATCGTCACCAGCATAGCCATGCTCACCGCTACCAGAAACATTATTAATGACAGTGTAGCCTTGCACCAAGTTCTTTTTAAGAATTTTCAGTACAGCCGGAACTTCTAGGTAACTGACAATAATTTCGACTTTTTTAACAGGCTGTAGCATGTTTAGATTCCCAATAATTTGATAGTTTGTAGATAAATTGGAATACCAACAATAATGTTGAATGGAAACGTAATCGCTAGAGCCATCGATACGTACAAACTAGGATTGGCTTCGGGAACCGTCATTCGCATGGCAGCAGGTACGGCTATATAAGAAGCACTCGCACACAACACCGAAAATAAGAGTGCATTACCCTCACCCATCCCGATTACTTTTGCTAACATAATGCCAATTAAAGCATTAGCAATTGGCATCAACACCGCAAAGCCAATTAGAAACATGCCTGTCTTGCGGAGGTCTTGAATCCGCCTAGCAGCTACCAATCCCATATCTAATAAGAAAAACATTAACGCACCGTAAAAGAGATCTTTTTCGACGAATAAATGCACTTTTGCCCAGCCATCGCCACCTGTGAGTACGCCAATAATTAGGCTACCAATCAATAGTAAGACCGAACCATTCAAAAAAGCTTCGCGCAATACCTCACCCCAAGAAGTTTCCGCACTTTCTTCTGCATCGCCAGCTACATTTGCTTCTTTTTTGTTAAACATCCGCACCAAGATCAAACCGACGACGATCGCGGGTGACTCCATTAGTGCCAAAGCTGCCACCATGTGCCCCCCGTAGGCAATCTGAAGCTTGTCGAGGAGTGCGCTAGCAGTAATGAACGTCACCGCGCTAATCGAGCCATAAGTAGCCGCGATCGCCGCAGCATTATAGGTATCTAACTTCAGGCGCAAAATAAAGAAAGAGTAGAATGGCACGATCGATGCCATCAATATTGCTGCTACTAAAGTGCTGATAATTAGCGGACTCAAACCACTCTCATACAATTCGTGTCCGCCTTTGAAACCGATTGCTACTAGTAAATAAAGCGAAAACAGCTTGGGTAAGGGGTTGGGAATTTCTAAATCGGACTGCACAAAAATCGCCACCATTCCCAAGAAAAAGAATAGCACTGGCGGATTCAAGATATTTGACAGAATTAAACTACTATCCATCGCATCTTTAAAATTTAGTTGTTAATGTTCGTTCATTATCCGGCGGTTGGTGACAAGTCGGCAATTATTTCGGTCGATCGACAACGGACATATTTTAACTACATCGATCTGGAGATCGAGAATACAGCTAAGGCATGAGCATTAAATAACTTGCGTAGGTTGGGTTGCGGATGCATATCTCGTTCCGAGAGGCTTGCGCCAACGCGCTGTAGGCGTTGGCGCAAGCCTGCCGT
>NZ_JANYJC010000132.1 GCF_025361915.1 Chamaesiphon sp. GL140_3_metabinner_50 | reverse complement strand
GAATTCCACCTTGCTTGAACGGGCCGTATAAATACAAGATACCACCTATGGGCAGAACGCGGTTTGCGCCAGCAAATAACCCCAAATAAGCAGATCGTGGCGCAATATGAATCATGTTAATATTCACGATCGCGGTAATTGGCTCTTTTGATTCTACCAACCATTCAGGACTACTCGCATCGAGATCGATCGGGGGATATACATTATCGCATGGTACCGACTGTTGCCATGCAGCAATACTCGCTCTGGCATCGGGATTGGGATCTGAGGGGAGCCAATAGCGCGGTGCGAGTTGGGGAGCCATGAACACCGCATGTTCGCCAGTTCCGCTAGAAATTTCGAGGATCGTACCCGTTGGCGGTAAGACTTGCTGCAAAACTGCGAGAATTGGTTCGCGATTGCGTTCGGTTGCGGGTGCATACCGCCGGAGATCTGGGGTGTCTGCCATCGATCTTTGACTACTGAGCTTTAACTACCTTAGTATAAGCCAGCCTTCGAGTGTTAAAATCCGATCTAATAGCGGCTAAATTCCGAAATTTTCGCTGTGAACCACCTCAACACAGACGTTAGAATGAACAGACTATAGATCTTAATTATTAGGATTGCTATAGGCTAGATTTTCGCCTGCAAGGATCCTTAAACTCAGTATGGTTAACACTTCCGCCCCCAAAAAGCTCGCCAAAGTAGAACATTTAAAGACAGATAGTAACTATCTGCGGGAACCCGTTGCCAGCGAGCTACTTCTCGATACAAATTATTTCACTGAAGACGCAATTCAGATCCTCAAGTTTCACGGCTCCTATCAGCAGGATAATCGCGACAATCGCGTCAAAGGTGCCGAAAAAGATTATCAGATGATGCTCCGCACCCGCAATCCGGGCGGATTTATTCCACCCCAATTGTACTTGGCACTCGATCGATTAGCCAGTGACTACGGTAACGAAACTATCCGCGCGACTACCCGCCAGGGTTTTCAGATGCATGGCATTCTCAAAAAGAATCTCAAACCTGCCATCGATGCGATCGTGCAGAACATGGGTTCTACCCTCGGTGCCTGTGGCGACTTGAACCGGAACGTGATGGCACCCCCAGCACCATTCAAAAACAAGCCAGAGTATGTCAATGCCTTGGCTTATGCCGATACTATTGCTGACTTGCTCACGCCCCACACAGGCGCATATTACGATATCTGGTTAGATGCGAAAAAGTCATTACAGGCGAACCAATTCCCGAAGTTAAAGCAGCCCTAAAACAAAATCTCAACCACACGCTGTTTGCAGAGGGTGAAGAACCAATTTACGGTACTCAATATCTGCCCCGTAAGTTTAAAATTGCCATCACAGTTCCCGGCGATAACTCGATCGATATCTTCTCACAAGATTTAGGTTTGGTCATTATTTCTGATGACAAAGGCGAAGTCTTAGGCTTTAATATTTATGCTGGTGGCGGATTAGGACGCACCCATAATAAAGAAGAAACATTCGCCCGCATTGCCGATCCGATCGGGTATGTACCCAAAGATGATATCTATAATTTAGTTAAAGCGATCGTTTCTACCCAGCGCGATTATGGCGATCGTACCAACCGCCGTCACGCTCGCATGAAGTACCTAATTAACGATTGGGGCGTAGCTAAATTCACCGCCAAAGTAGAAGAATATTACGGCAAAACCATCGAACCATTAAAGGAACTTCCAGCCTTTAAATATATCGATTTTTTAGGTTGGCACGAACAAGGCGACGGTAAAGTATTTTTAGGTATCTCAGTTGTCAATGGACGAATTAAAGACGAAGGCGATTTTAAACTCCGTACCGCATTGCGAGAAATCGTGCAGACGTACCAAATTCCGATGCGCGTCACTCCTCACCAGAACGTGTTGATTTACGACATCGAGCCAGCCGACAAAGCCGCGATCGACAGCATCCTGATCGAAAATGGAGTCGAACCCGATCCTCTCAAAATCGATAATCTCGTCCGCTACTCGATGGCTTGCCCAGCCCTGCCTACCTGCGGTCTGGCAGTCACCGAATCCGAGCGCGTAGCTCCTAGCGTCAACGAGCGTTTCCGCGCCCTCCTGACCAAATTAGACCTACCTGACGAGCAATTTGTCATCCGCATGACTGGTTGCCCCAATGGTTGCGCCCGTCCCTATATGGCAGAAGTTGGTTTCGTGGGTAGTTTCCCCGAAAGTTATCAAGTGTGGCTGGCTGGTTGCCCTGCTCAGACGCGTCTGGCGCAGGTTTATACCGACAGAATGCACATTGACGATCTGGAAACTTTCTTTACGCCGATGTTTGAATATTTCAAACGCGATCGTAAGCCAGGTGAAGGGTTCGGCGATTTTTGTTATCGTGTTGGCTTAGACTCTCTTCGAGAGGTTTGCAAGCATTAATTAACCCCAAAAATCTGTAGGTTGGGTCGAGCAAATGCGAAACCCAACTAACACACCAATATCTCAGAAATGCTGGGTTTCATTCTTCTAACACAAACATCCTAGAAATGTTGGGTTTCATTCTTCAACCCAGCCTACAGATCTACAGATCTTTACTAGAAAGGCTAGCTTACTCCCAATATTCTATTACCTTGTCTCTATTTGGATTGTTAAGCTTTGCAAGGCAATCCTTTCCTAGTTCCTGAATTTCTGAATCACAGCAATCGAGACAACGCATAGCCAACCTTTTCACCAATGACTCGTCAATATGCCAATACACTTCAATTAATCTTAGGTATTCCCATTCGTCATTTTTTTGCAGCATTGGTTTTGCCACTTCTTCTATGTAATCTAATACCCAATTTTTAGGTAACATTCAGATGCCAGCACGCCCCAGTTCAATATTCCTGATATTCTGACACTGACAAGCTAATTCTATTAACTCTGAAAGAATTTCTCGTCCTTTCATAACCTCCATCTGCTCGATTAGTTCTGGATAAACTAATAAATCTGGATGATAAGAATTTAAAAAGCGTTGAAAATTGATATCATATGCGCATTCTGGATTTAATTCGATCGTGGTATTCGAGGTTTTCATTGTGATGGATACATAACTATTTAATCGAAGCTTTAACTTCTGCCCAAGTCATTACCTTGTCAAGATTTGCTTCATAATCATCAATGCGTCGATCGAGTTCCCGCTTTTGTGGTTCTGTAAGATTGGGATCGACTTGTTCTGCGGCGATACTATCTAAGATACATTGTACCAGACGAATTCGATCCTGGATATCTAAAGCAACGATTTGATTTAAAGTGGTTGTGATGTCCATGAAGCTCCCTTAAATACTGGAGGGATTGAAGTTAATGCACTTTAAATATAACATTATCGGAGAGACTGCTCTAATTGCGCTACGGCAGAAAGACATCATTTTCAGGGTTATTCCAAACTGATCGTCATAGACTGAAATTACAATTTTGCTAAACTGTAGCGAATAGATATTGCAACTATCGATCGGGACTGAAATGAAAAGAATTGTTTTTTGTGATTTTGATGGTACGATTACCGTCGCTGAAACGTTTGTGGCAATGGTAAATCGATTTACGCCAGCAGTCGCCGCGCTGGTATTACCAGAAATTTATGCCAAGAGATTGACACTGCGCCAAGGGGTCAGACAAATGCTAGAATCGATCCCATCTACTAGTTATCCAAATATTATCGAGTTTACCCGATCGCAACCGATTCGAGCTGGATTTGGAGAGTTTTTAGACTTTTTAAAACGTCAGCAAATACCGATTGTCATTATTTCGGGCGGACTGCATGGCATGGTCGCATCGACACTCGCGCCTTATGCAGATAAAATCGCGGCAATTCACGCGATCGATATCGATAGTTCCGGTACATATTTACAGGCAAATTCGCGTTATGAAGGTGGCACGGAAATGGTTGCTAAAGCTCAAATTATGGCTGGTTATAGTGCAGATGAGACGATCGCGATCGGCGATTCTATTACCGATTGGAATTTGGCTTTAGCCGCAGATTATGTCTTTGCTCGTCTGCCATTGACTGAATATTTAGATGCCCAAAATAAGCCTTATTTTACCTGGAATGATTTTAACGATATTCGCGATCGAATTGCAGGAGAATTAATAAATAATAAAAATATGTTGTAAAAATGACATCTAATTGGGATCGAGAGTTATATATTAAAGCTTGCTTATTTGCAGCGACAGCGCATCGGGGACAACTGCTACCGGGGAGCGATTTACCCTACTCGATTCATTTGAATTTGGTAAGTATGGAAATTCTTGCCGCGCTGAGTGCCGAATCGGGCTGCGATGGTGACTTAGCGGTGCAATGTGCTTTGCTGCACGATACGATCGAAGATACGGAAACTAGTTACGAACAAATTGCCGTGCTGTTTGGTGTGAATGTCGCTGACGGGGTGGCGGCGTTGAGTAAAAATCCCGCGCTAGAGAAATCATTGCAATTATCGGATAGTCTAGAGCGGATTGGGCAGCAACCGATCGCCGTGTGGATGGTAAAATTAGCCGATCGGATTACTAATCTTCAGCCGCCACCACCGCATTGGGATGTCGCTAAAATTCGCCGCTATCGGGATGAAGCGATCGAAATTCATACAAAGCTACAGGCGGCTAGTCCTTACCTAGCGGCGAGATTAGCCCAAAAAATTCAAAATTATCGAGTTTCTTAAACGATCGATCCCCGATCGCCGTAAGATTAAGAGATTGGATAAATCTTGAAGATCGGCAAAATAGATTGTGAAAGCGATTACTTTACTCGGTTCTACTGGCTCGATCGGGACTCAAACCCTAGATATCGTCGAAAACAACCCCGATAAGTTTCGGATTGTGGGATTGGCGGCGGGTAGTAATGTCGAAATGTTAGCTCGACAAGTGCGTCAGTTTCGCCCCGAAATTGTGGCGATTGGGAATGAAGCCAAGTTAGCTGAGTTAAAAGCGGCAATCGCCGATCTCGATTATCGTCCCATTATCGTGGCTGGCGCGCAGGGCACGATCGAAGTTGCCAGTTATGGCGACGCTCAGAGTGTCGTGACGGGAATTGTCGGCTGTGCGGGACTTTTACCTACTATTGCAGCGATTGAAGCAGGTAAAGATATTGCGCTGGCTAATAAAGAAACCCTAATTGCTGGGGGGCCAGTCGTGCTACCGTTAGTCGAGAAACATGGGGTCAAATTACTCCCCGCCGACTCCGAACATTCGGCAATTTTTCAATGTTTGCAAGGCGTTCCCGCTGGTGGCTTGCGGCGAATTATCCTCACGGCTTCCGGTGGCGCATTTCGCGATCTGCCTGCGGAGAAATTAGCCTCAGTGAAGGTTGCTGACGCGCTCAAGCACCCGAATTGGTCGATGGGGCAAAAAATTACCATTGACTCAGCAACGCTGATGAACAAGGGTTTAGAGGTGATTGAGGCGCATTATTTATTTGGCTTGGGTTACGAACACATCGATATTGTCGTCCACCCGCAGAGTATCATTCACTCGCTGATTGAAGTCCAGGATACCTCGGTGTTGGCGCAGTTGGGTTGGCCTGATATGCGGTTGCCCTTACTATATGCGCTATCGTGGCCCGATCGGATTTATACTAATTGGGAGAAGTTCGATCTGGTTAAAGCTGGCGATTTGACATTTAGATCGCCCGATCGTGAGAAATATCCCTGTATCGGATTAGCTTATGCAGCAGGTGAGGCTGGCGGATCGATGCCTGCGGTATTGAATGCGGCTAACGAGCAAGCTGTAGCCCTATTTTTAGCAGAACAAATTCAGTTTTTAGATATTCCTAGCACGATCGAACGAGTTTGCGATAAGCATCGTGATGATTTTACGGCAACACCTAGTTTAGATGATATCTTGAATGCCGATCGTTGGGCGAGACAAATGGCGATCGAACTCAATCAGCAAGCGGTGGCGAAGATTTTCTAAAGGCGATCGATCCTGCTCGTAAATAGCCATAAATAGAGGTAGGGGCAATTCAGGAATTGCCCCTACCTCTATTTATGGCTATTTACGAGCAGGATCGATCGCCTTTAGAAAATCTTCGCCACCGCTTGCTGATTGAGTTCGATCGCCATTTGTCTCGCCCAACGATCG
>NZ_JANYJC010000131.1 GCF_025361915.1 Chamaesiphon sp. GL140_3_metabinner_50 | reverse complement strand
AGCTTCCCCCACAAACGTCGCTTGTTTCCCCTGTCTTGTCTTGACGCACACAACCGGGAGGTTTCCTCCCGGTCGATGCGTCGCTGTCTCACCCTTTTTGACGGGGAAAATAACCAAAGGTGAGCCGCAAGTAAAGCACCTTTTCAAGAGAGGGGTGCCCGTAGGGCGGGGTGGGTGGATCTCCGCATCTCACTAAATCTCCCTGTCCCCCCGTCCCCCCATCTCCCTGCGCGATCGAGCCAAATAGCTGCTATAATGGTGCATTGTGGCTTTTTTGCCTACCAAGATATCGATCATTAGTTAATTCGAGCGGAATCTAATATGACCAAGCGTACTCTCGGCGGTACTAACCGCAAACAGAAAAGAACATCTGGCTTCCGAGCGCGGATGCGTTCTCGGACTGGACAAAAAGTCATCAAAGCGCGGAGAGCCAGAGGTCGGCATCGCCTGTCTGTATAGGTTTGCGCTTACATACTCAGAGTAACAACTCGTGTCATTGCCCAAACCCCATCGACTCAGACGCAGGCAAGATTTTCAAAAAGTTTATCAGTATGGCAAACGCCATCAACAAGTGCATCTGACGCTTAGAAGTTTGCAACATTTGCCGAACTCAACTACCGAAAATCTACCTGCTACTCGATTTGGGATTTCTGTGAGTCAGAAAGTTAGTAAAAAAGCAGTAATTCGCAATCTGCTCAAACGACAGGTGAAAGCGGCTCTGCGTCAACTGTTGCCGCAAATTACCAGCGGATGGTCGGTGGTAATTGGAGTCCGACCTTCAGCACAGGGGTGCGAATATGTCGAAATTTTGCGAGAATTAGAGCAGTTGTTGGCAGCCGCCGAGGTACTTGATGGGCATTAAAGAAGAAACGTTTTACGAAGGTGGCCCCCATATTGGGGACTTGATTTTTCATGTGGTCTTAATACCACTAATATTTTTTATCCCTTTGGCAATCGGAGCGATTGTCAGAGCAATTTGGTTGCGGTATAAAATTACCGATCGCCGAATTTCAGTCATTGGTGGTTGGATGGGCAAAGTTCGTACCGATCTAGTTTATTCGGAAATCACTGACGCAGTAACTATCCCCCGTGGGTTAGGATTTTGGGGAGACATGGTGGTTACCCTCAAAGATGGTAGCCGCTTGGAATTGCGCTCGATCCCTCGCTATCGCGAAATCTACGACTATATCAACGAGCGGGTGACCGCCAAAACTGGCGTACCCCTGTTGAGCGTAACCGAGAAAGCCGAAGCCGCCACTCAAACTACCTAAATTAGGGATTAGGTTTTAGGCTTTAGTGGTCATGGTCGATCTATACCTAAACACCTAACACCTAACACCTAACACCTAACACCTATCCCCTAACCTCTAGTTGACAATGGACTTCGGAATCGGATTTATTTCCAACAAGATCATGTTGCCGATCGTAGATTTTTTCTACGGAATCGTGCCAAGCTACGGTTTAGCGATCGTCGCACTGACATTAGTGATTCGGTTTGCACTCTATCCATTAGGTGCAGGTTCGATCCGCAACATGCGTAAAACCAAAATCTCTCAGCCGTTGATGCAAAAACGGGTCAAAGAAATTCAGCAGAAATTCAAAGACGACCCCACCAAGCAACAACAGGCGATGAGTGATGTCTATAAGGAGTTTGGCAACCCCTTAGCTGGTTGCTTGCCAGTGGTATTGCAAATGCCTGTTTTGTTTGCGTTGTTCGCCACCTTGCGGGGGTCGCCATTTTCAAATGTCGATTACAACGTCAACTTACAAATTGTCCCCACAGCCGAAATCGCTCAGGTTCAGCCCCAAGTCTTTACTAGCGAACCACATAGTATTTATTTCAACACCAACATCCACACTCCCGTAATTGCTAGCATTCCCACCGGGAACGTCGTTGGAGTCGGACAAACAGCAAAGGTCGAATTTCAAGGTCTCGATGGTAAATCTTTTAGCGAATTAACCGCTCAGTATCCCAAATCGAACCTCACCCCGGAGTGGACGATTACCAAGGGGATGGAAAACGTCAAAATTACTCCAGATGGTCAACTTGAAGCGATCGCCCCTGGAGATGTCACCATTAAAGGGACTATTCCGGGGATTGCGGCTAATACTGGCTTCTTATTTATCGATTCGCTCGGTCACGTCGGCGCGATGGATCCCGATGGTAAAATCCACTGGGATATTATCGCCATGATCGTCTTCTTTGGCTTGAGTTTGTATGTCAGCCAAAACCTATCGAGCAGCACTCCTACTCCAGCAGTAGCAGGCGATACAGGTGCAGAACAACAGCAAGCACAGCAAGCTGTCAATAAATTCACTCCCGTGATCTTTTCGGGGATGTTTCTATTCTTCCCGCTCCCCGCTGGCGTACTGATGTACATGGCGATTGGTAACGTGTTTCAACTAGCACAAACCTACCTCGTCAATCGCGAACCACTACCACCCGATTTACAAAAATTGGTAGAACAACAAGAACGCGAAAAGCCTAAAGATAATAGCGAACGTGAAGAAATTCCGTTCGAGAAAAACAAAAAGAAAAAAGCAACATAAATTAGGTATTAGGTATTAGGTGTTAGGCTTTAGGGACGAATCGATCGTCTCAAAAGCTTCTACTTTTAGCAGCTTAAAGTCTAACTTCTATGACCTAAAACCTAATACCTAAAGCCTAATACCTAATACCTAATCATGACCGACCAACGTCTAGACCGTGCCAAACAGTGGCTAGAACAACTACTGAGCCTATCAGGAATTGCTACTACCGTAGATACAGTACAACCAGCCGGAGCGAGTGAGACTAACTACTGGCTGACGATCGATCCTAATCCACTGACACCCGCACAGAAAGAACTCTTAATCGGCTCGGAAGGTGCCGCGATCGATGCGATCCAGTACTTGGCTAACGCTAGCCTCAACATCCATGCCGAAGCCGATTTACAAGCAGGATACACGATCGAACTAGATGGCTATCGCCAGCGTCGCGCCATTGCCCTGAAAACGATCGCCGATGAAGCCGCCGAGCGCGTTCGTGCAACTGGTACCGAAGTCATCCTCCAGCCGATGTCTTCAGCCGAACGCCGCCAAATGCACACTTTTTTCGACAGCGACCCTAGTTATAGCGATCTGGCTACTCAAAGTCGCGGTCAAGAACCCGATCGCCGCTTGGTCGTACAATTAGCCCAGCCGCCAGCAGTAGAATAAATGTAGCTAGGGGTTCGATTCGATATTTAGATCTACCGTACCTACTTTTCCAATGGAACCACTTTATCTTCCCCAACTTGCCAATCGACGCGATCGCACCCTGGAGATCGTTGTCGATACCACCGTCGCTGAATTTGACACCCTCACGCCAGTCCGAGGCAAAATCGTCGTCAAACATGGCGGTACATATCTAGATGTCTCCGCACAAACAGAGACAATTCTCACCCTCAAATGCGATCGCTGTCTGCAACAGTACAATCATCGACTCGCCCTAAATGCGACGGAAATTATCTGGCTAGAAGCCGAAGATCCCACACCACCACGCGCGGGTGTCGAAATTAAAAACGAGCTTGAAGAATTGGTAGAATCGCTACCGCCAGACGGACACTTCCAGCCAGACGTATGGCTGTACGAACAATTGTGTCTGGCGGTACCGCTCCGAAAATTGTGCAATCAAGATTGCGCCGGAATTACCCCGATTGAGTCTCCACCTGAAGTGCAACCATCAGTACCAGTGAAGCTAGACAGTCGCTGGGGCATACTGGAAGGACTCAAAAGTCAACTGGAAAATAGCTGAATTAGGGAATAGGGAATAGGGTATGGGGGATATAATGTTAAAACCTAATCCCTAAAACCTAAAACCTAAACGATCGTTACAAATATTTATCTAAAACCCCCCAAAAAATGGGGATCGAGCTAAGGTGAGGTGAAGTCGAATCGAACCCTACATCTCCAGTATTTCCAATAATTTATGTCTTTACAAAGCTTTGGTGTCATTGGTCTAGCTGTCATGGGTGAAAACCTAGCCCTTAACGTCGAGCGTAATGGCTTTCCGATCGCCGTTTTCAATCGAACTGGGGCAGTAACTGATAAGTTCATGGAAACCCGCGCCCAAGGGAAAAAAGTAGTTGCTACACATACATTAGAAGAATTTTGCGCCGCCCTCGAAACTCCGCGCAAAATTCTGTTAATGGTCAAAGCTGGTAAACCTACCGACGATACGATCGACGCGCTCAAACCTTTTCTCGAACCAGGTGATGTCATCATCGACGGTGGTAACTCACTATTTACAGATACCGAGCGTCGGACTAAAGATCTCGAAGGATTGGGATTTACCTTTATCGGGATGGGTGTTAGTGGTGGTGAAGAAGGTGCGCTCAATGGCCCCAGTATGATGCCAGGAGGCACGGAAGCTGCCTATCGCAATCTCGAACCCATTCTTACTAAAATCGCCGCTCAGGTAGACGATGGCCCCTGCGTAACGTATATCGGCAAAGGTGGAGCTGGGCACTACGTAAAAATGGTGCATAACGGCATCGAGTACGGCGACATGCAATTGATCGCTGAAGCTTACGATTTGCTCAAAAATGTGGCAGGTTTAGACCACAAGCAGTTGCATGAAGTCTTTACCGAGTGGAACAAAACCGACGAACTCAACTCTTTCTTAATCGAAATCACCGCCGATATCTTTAAGTATATCGACCCAGAAACAAATGAGCCGTTAGTAGAACTAATCCTCGATGCTGCCGCTCAAAAAGGTACCGGACGCTGGACTGTCCAAAGTGCCCTAGAATTAGGCGTGTCGATTCCGACCATTATTGCTGCGGTGAATGGACGAATTATGTCGTCGATTAAAACCGAACGGGTTGCGGCTTCAAAAGTCTTAACTGGGCCAGATGGCAAGTTTACAGGCGATACTAAGGTGTTTGTAGACCAAGTACGCGACGCGCTATACTGCTCCAAAATCTGTTCTTACGCTCAAGGAATGGCATTACTCAGTGCGGCTTCTAAAGCTGAGGGTTACAACCTTAATCTGAGCGAAATTTCACGGATTTGGAAGGGTGGCTGTATCATTCGCGCTGGATTCCTCAACAAAATTAAGGATGCCTTCAAAGCCGAACCAAATTTAGCCAATCTGCTCCTAGCTCCAGAATTCAAACAGACTATTCTCGATCGTCAAGCCGCATGGCGCGAAGTTATCTCTCAAGCAGCTAAACTGGGCATTCCCGTCCCGGCTTTTAGTGCCTCGCTAGACTACTTTGATAGCTATCGCCGCGCCAATCTGCCCCAGAACCTCACTCAGGCTCAACGGGACTACTTCGGTGCCCATACCTACGAACGTACCGATAAACCAGGCTCGTTCCACACTGAATGGACTAAGTAGGAGATGGGAGCGGGGAGCGGGGAGCGGGGAGATGGGAGATTTTGGATTGAAAACGGATCGACTTCTCCTCGTCCCCCAGTCCCCCATAAAAAACTTTCCGCCAACCAGTTGACATCCTGGCGAAAAGAGTGCATAATGAGATCTGTTGATTAAATGGGACTGTAGCTCAGTTGGTTAGAGCGCGCGCCTGTCACGCGCGAGGTCGCGGGTTCGAGTCCCGTCAGTCCCGTCCTAAATAATGGATAGACTTCCTAAATATTCAAGCCTTG
>NZ_JANYJC010000121.1 GCF_025361915.1 Chamaesiphon sp. GL140_3_metabinner_50 | reverse complement strand
AAATCGGCCCGAAAGGATTGGAATATGCCCGGTTCTCGATCGATTCTCACTTTACCCGCAATTATCTATTTACCAAGCGTAATTATCCCGAACAGCTAGAGCGACACGTACCAGAGTTTGCTAAGAAGATTGTCGCTCGATATAAGTTACCTGAATGAGCGAGTGAATTTACACCAGCTAAGTAACTAGGTGCAAATATTTGTTAGATATAAATCGCCTGAAACATAAATGGTGGGCAGTGCCCACCCTATAAAACTATCCCCTATTCCCTAGCCCATGTACGATATTTCTTCGCGCCCGACTTGGGATGAATATTTCATGATGCTGGCAAAATTAACCGCCACCAGATCTACTTGTCTAGCCTTTCCTGTCGGATCGGTAATCGTCAAAGATCGCCAAGTTTTATCGACAGGTTATAATGGTTCGCCATCGGGTTCGGTACATTGTACGACACAGGGATTTTGTTACCCTGAATTGAGTGCGTGTAATGCCAGCAAAACTTTGCCTTCTCGCTCTGTACATGCCGAAGCAAATGCGATCGCGCAAGCTGCCAAACATGGTATTGCTACAAATGGAGCGAGTATTTATGTAACTTTAGAGCCATGTTTATCTTGTCTAAAAATAATCATTTCGGCAGGAATTCGGGAAGTATTTTACGAGACAACATTTAATAGTGGCGAAAATATTACGGTTCGAGATTTCTTACTAAAAGATAGCTCGATCGAACTCGTGCAAATTCAGGTATCAGCAGCAACAGCACAGCGTTCTGCGGCATTTTTACTCAACCCAACTTCAATAGAAACTTTTAGTTAGTGTGAGTTCGGGATAGGGAGAATCGATCTGCTCCGCTTAGGCACCGCCCTGAACTAGAAGTGTTTCGTTCCGAAAGGCTACGCCAACGGGCTAATAGCTCAAGTTCGTTGAAACAAACTAGTCAATTTGGTAGTTCGTTTCAACGAATTTTGGCTATTAGCCCCAAATTCATTTGAGGGCGGTGCAGAAACGAAGCTAGGAGGCATAGATCGGAAATCCTTACTCCCTACTCCCTACTCCTTACTCCTTACTCCTTACTCCCTACTCCCCAATCCCTACTCCCTACTCCCCCGGCTCCACCGAAATCCCGATCGCATTATGTACCCGTGCGGCGGTGGCTGAGGCGCGATCGACTAATTGCCCGCCGAGATAGAGACTAGTAGAACTCCCGCCATCGAGGTTGAGAGCGTCTACAGCACCCATCTGTTGGACTAATTGAGCCATTTCTGCCAAAGTTGGCCCTTTGCCGCCAGCGCGATTGTGGACGGCAAAGATGAGAACATTCCCGGTCGCTGTACTACCGATCGCACTGCGGACGGCGGCTTCTTTACTAAAATTCACCCCAAAATTTTCGCCTTTGGCATCGAGGACGATTTGGTTCGATCGTACCAGCCAAGGGCCAGCGGCGATAATCTGTGCGTAGTTATCAAATTCGGGTGGGGTAATCTGGCGTTGGAGGGTTAAGCTAGTGCCGATCGGGAGGCTCCCAGATAGCTCTGTTTGCCCCCGCAAGGTCAGTAAATAGCCGTTGGGGGGAATTGTGATGTTAACGCTGCCGACCGCGTTGCCGGGGGTGATTTGAGTGACTTTATCTTGTTGGACTGTGAAAATTAATTCGTTGGCTTGCATGGGGGTGTATGTGCTGCCCCATTCGGTGGTGTAGCGACCGAATCCCGCTTGCACGTAGGCACTATTAAGGGCGAGAACTGGTATGCCATCGCCTGTGGATGTAGTTACGGTTTCTTGCATCTGCAAGCGGGCGATTTGGATCTTTCCTTTGTCGTTCCAGCCGATCGCGCCGCGATTGAGAACGGGGCTGGATAACCATTTGCCATCCCGTTTGAGGGCACCTAAGGGCATCCGATTGTTCCGATTGAAGTAGCCACCATTGATGGCGGCGACAATTTGGGTGGTGGGGGCAAATTTAACTAGATGGTTGGTACCGACGAGGCTGGGTTCGACAGCTAGCATCGGTCTAAATTTAATGCCTTTCTGACGCGGATCGATTTCTAGATAACTAACGGGGAAATTATTTACGCCCAGTTTGACCCATTTCTGTTTCCATTTTAGCCCTGGTGCCCAATTAATTTCGCGATCTGGAATATTGGCAAGGTTGGAATTTATACTAATTTCGAGATTGGTTGGTGATAATAATTTTGCTCCTGCTCTTTGTCCTTTAACGATCGGGAATTGGACGATCGTTTGATTATTGGTACTGGTAATTTTATATGCTAATTTTTGGGCGGTAGGATCGTCATCGGGATCGAGATTGGAATCGAGGTTTGGCGGTGGGGTGTTAAGTTGCGTGAGTAAGGCTGGATCGGCGGTAGCTTCGATCGTTAGATATCCTTCGGTCGGGGTTTGACTGAGTTTCCAGGGTGTAGATCTGCTTAATGTAACGCTAATCTTACCATTTTTAGGAGTAGTATCTCGGAGGACACTTAATACCCTAGTGGCTGGGGTATTTAGTTGAAGTTTATTACCTACTAGTTGCCATTGCCAACCACTATTTTTAGCAAGATCGGTGATATCTAAATACCGATATTGAGAGCTGAGTTTGGCACTCACACTTACTAGTGTCGAATTGCTCGATCGATACCAATCTATTGGTTGAGTTCGATAATTACTATTATTTGCAAGTATTACTCCCAGTTGTCGATCGAGGGCTGTATCGCTAATTCCCAATCGCAACGTATTACCACTTTGCCATTGCGCCCACGGGATGTTTAATGTTTTACCATTTAAGAATATTTCGGTGCCGCGATTGACAAATTTTGAGCTAGAAGTATTGCTTGCCGATTGTGGTGCGACTCGATTAGTTGGAGCTAGATCTGCACGAGCAATTCTAGTAATAATAGCGATGGTATATAAATTAGTCGTGAAGATGGCGATCGGGATTAAAGCTAGCTGGTGATAATTCATTCGATTTAGATAGATGCAGCGGGATTGGGGCTTGGTTATGTTGCGATTGACTGAAGAGAAACAATTCAACCAGTAGGTTGAGACAGTAATAGTTCTCGATCTGTTTCCTAAAAATTCGATCTCAAAATACGATCGGACAATTACTTAGTACCTATGTGCGATTTAGTTCGATCTATCTAGTCTGGAACAATTTAGTGACTTTAGCATTCTGATCCAAAGAGAGTCTACAGTCCCATCTAGTTGCCGATCGAATTGTATAACTAATATGAATAAAATTGAACTTTGTGAAAAAATTGGTTTAACATT
>NZ_JANYJC010000090.1 GCF_025361915.1 Chamaesiphon sp. GL140_3_metabinner_50 | reverse complement strand
CAGTCGGAAACTCACTGGCTCAATCGTCCGATTATTCCTAACCAATTAGCAATTGGTGTCGATATGTATGTTTGGGATGAGTTAACAACATAGCAATCAGTTTAGTAAATATCGCTCTTCTAAGCACGAGATATAGCTGGTGGGCAATGCCCACCCTACTTTTCTTTTAGTCCATTTCAATGGACTTTCGCTATTAGCCCCGAATTCATTCGTTCGCGTAGCGTTTGCCTGTGCCTACGGCAGGCTATCGCCAACGCAAAGGGCGGTTTAAGACTAAGCACAATAATTTAAGATCGAGAAACAGCTATGAATAATATAGCGATCGAACAAAATACCCAATGGACATTTCCACATTGTCCGACACCTGCAAATCTACAAATAAATTGGACAGAAATCTTAGCAATTTTTCCATCCTTACAATCTCTAACTAACTGCGAACAGAACCCAATTTACCATGCAGAAGGAAACGTCTGGATTCACACTCAATTAGTTTGTGAAGCTTTAGTTTCGCTGACTGCTTGGCAAGCGGTGAATATAACAGATAGATCGATCTTATTTGCCGCCGCTTTATTACATGACATCGCCAAACCGCTGGCAACGCAAGTAACTGATGATGGCAATATTACCGCTAAGGGACATGTGAATTTAGGGGCGAAAATGGTGCGGCAAATTTTACAAGATTTGCAAACACCATTTACAATCCGCGAGTCGATTGTGGCGATCGTTAAATATGGCAGTTTACCGTTATGGTTTTGGGATAAACAAAACCCATTGAAATCGATTATTAAAGCGAGTCAATTAGTACGCTGCGATTGGCTGGCATTAATGGCGGAAGCCGATGTCAAGGGAAGAATATGTGATGATAGACAGAAATTATTAGAAACGATCGAATTTTTCAAAGAATTCTGTCAAGAACATAATTGTTTCGATCGAACTTATCCTTTTGCATCGGCTCATAGTCGGTTCATTTACTTCCATAAAGAAGATGGAGATCCGACTTATGCGGCTTTTGATGACACTCGCTTGGAAGTAATTATGATGTGTGGTTTACCTGGTACTGGTAAAGATTATTGGATCGATCGCAATCATCCAGATTTACCAGTGGTATCGCTCGATAAATTGCGAATCGAAATGGGTATTTTACCCACAAATGAGCAAGGCGCGATCGTCAATGCAGGGAGAGCTTTAGCGAAGGGATATCTCCAATCTGAGACACCATTTATCTGGAATGCCACGAATATCGTTAAGCCGATTCGATTGGGCTTAATTAGGCTTTTTGCTGGGTATGGTGCGCGAATTCGGATCGTCTATTTGGAGGTGCCGATCGATCGGGTCTTGCGGCAAAATCGCGATCGTAAAGCTCAGGTTCCTAATGCTGTTATTCATCGTTTTCGCGATCGATTAGAAATTCCCGATCTTACAGAAGCTCATCAAGTAGATTATTTTGTTGATGTGTAATTATTTCTAGTACTTAATAAGTCGATGTTTTATTAACCGCAGAGGCGCAGAGAGCGCAGAGGAAGAGAGAAAGAAAAGACGAGCTAGGTTTATATCTACTATTCACTATCCACTATTCACCATCTACCAAAATCATGTCAAAACAAAAAAATGAGAAGCAAAAAATGGCGACGATTACGGAGGTGTATAATCGGATTATCTGGGATGCTAACCTTAACCGTAATATGTTTATCGCTGGATTTCACGAGCGAGTTTCTGATACTATTCGTGAGAAGCCGCTGGCGCAGTGGGATGATAATAGCGATATTCCTTGGCATCGAGTTCGTTATATTCGGTGTCATGAAACGATTGTTTGGGATCGAGAAAATCGGATCGATTTAATTTCGACTAATAATTTACCTGAAATTGCTTGGAAGTCCGAAGCTACCAATGCTAATCGAGCCGATTTAGCTGCTTTAGTGGCGAATAATCAAGTCGAATTTAGTCCGCGATCGATCTATCATTTCGAGACTAATAGGTGGAAGATATTTACGGGTGAATTAAAGTCAATTGCACTGGATAAGCAACTGACGATCGCTAGTTATAATATTTTATCCAATCTCCATGATGCGGACAAAATTTATACCGATAAACGTTTGCCAGTTATTTTAAGCGAACTAGCTAAAACTAATGCCGATGTTATTGCGTTGCAAGAAGTAACGCCGGAATCTTTAGCCTTTATATTGGCAACGGATTGGGTGAAAGATTATTTTATTTCTGAGGCTCCTAATGGTAATAATGTAAAACCGTATGGCAATTTAACTATATCTCGGTGGGCGTTCGATCTGGTAGAATATCAATTTTCAGGGCATAAACGGGTATTAGTTGGTAACTGGAATATTAACGATCGCAGCGTGCATTTAGCTAACGTTCATTTAACTAGCGATAGAGGCGATAATGCTTTCCAGAAACGGACTCAGCAGTTAGCGACAGTTATTGGCTATCTTCAACAACAAGCGGGAGATCGATTTATTGTCGGCGATTTTAATACGCGGGGTGACGAGCAAGATGAAATTATTAATCATGGTGATTTTATCGATCTGTGGCAAAATGTATATCCAGATCGAGCTGGGTATACATTCGATCCACCTGTAAATCCGCTAGCGATGTTAATGAGCTTAGAAGGGAAGCCTGCGCGACTCGATCGCATTTTGTGGTGTCCGGATTTAGCATCTAATTATCAACCTTTATCGATGAATTTATTCGGTTGTAAATCTTTCGATTTTGATGATATTAAGCTTTATCCTTCAGATCATTTCTGCGTTTGTGGGGTTTTTAAAATCTCTGAAGCTACGACTGCTCAAAGTTCGCCCGATCGCATCGATCTTACCGCAATTGCGCCAGTATATGAAAGCATCCTGGCAATTATTCCGCCTGATGAGCTGTTTCCACAGATTCAAGCAATTCGCCAACAGCACGATTCGGGATTTGTGCGGATCGTACCGCATATTACTTTACTCTATGGCTTTGTACCCGATCGATATTTTGAGGAAGTCGTCGATTTAATTGCACCTATCCTCGCCAACATCGAGCCATTTACGGTAACATTAGCCGACTTTGAGATCTTCACCCATCATAAAAGTTCTACCGCATATTTGCGTCCGATCGTCAAACCAGAAGGTGCATTACACGATCTGCAAGCGGCTTTATATCGATTATTTCCGCAATGTTACGAGCAAAGTACCAAAACTAGTGCGGGATATAATCCGCATTTAAGTGTGGGACAATTTGCAAATCAAAGCGAAGCAATAGCAAAATTACCGCAATGGCATCCGCTTAAATTTACTGTCGATGCTGTCTCGTTACTCAGCCGTAGTCGCGATAAACCTTGCGTTGTCAAACAGGTGGTTGGTGTGGGTAAATTACTCCCTAGAGTTATCGAAAATGCAGAATTAATCGAGTTAGTTACTACGATCGAACCAGCATTAACAGATGCACAACAATCACATCGCGATACTATTTTAGCAGTAGTCAAACAAGCTTGCACCGAATGTTTGGGATTTGAAGCATCGATCCATTTATTGGGTTCGGCGCGACTGGGTGTAGCAACTCCAACTAGCGATTTAGATGTCGTTTGTCTCATTCCCGATTATCTCACAGGCGAAAACTTTTTAACCAGAGTAGCAGACTGTCTGCAAGGATTGTGCGATTCTCCAGAGGAGAGGCTTTGCCAACGATCTCAAGTATTATTAGATGCCAAATTTCCAGTCTTGCGGTTAGAAATCGAAGGCATTTCGCTAGACTTACTATATACCCAAGTAGCAGTCAATGATGGCTGGGAAACTCGCAATATTCGCGATCTTCAAGCCCAAATTAAAGATCCTAAGTCGATAATTGGTTGCTGGGAAGCAGATCTCATTGTGGATTTAGTCAAGCAGCAACTCCGCCTAGAACGGTTTCAGATGCTCTTAAAAGCCGTCCGAAGCTGGGCGAAGGTGCGAGGTTTATATGGCAACTCTTGGGGCTTTTTGGGTGGATTTTCTTGGTCGTTGCTATGTGCTTATACCTGTATCGACTACCGAGATCCAGATAAATCGTTAACAGCATTGCTGGCTAATTTTTTCCAGGTATTGAGTCGATACAATTGGCGCAACCCAATTGCTTTAACCGATATTGGCAAGAAATATCAAGCTAAATTACCGCAAGATTTATTACCGATCGTTTCTTCGATCGAACCTTGTAAAAATACCGCTCGGAATATTACCCATTCTACCGCCAAAATTTTGAGCGATGAGTTTGCCAGAGCTGCGGAAATTACTACTAATATTTTAGCAGGTAAAGATACATGGACATCTCTATATGCACCGATCGATCTGTCAATTACTGCCGATACTATCTTGACAATTTCGATTACCGATTTAGATAGAGATAAGCTTCTAAACAGCACCAGTAGTTTAGAAGCTGCCATAATTGGGTTAATTATTCAACTCGAACAAATCGGTATTTTTGTCCGTCCGCATCCTCAGATCGATCGCCAAGTGCAGACAAATAATGTCGTGTTATTTCTGAATATACCTGCTAATTGCCAACTGAGTTCGATCGAGCTGCTAGTCCGAGATTTTATTCACCAGTTAAATGGCATTGCGAACAGCACTAATGTAAATTTATCTCTGAATTCGATCTCCAGTTAGAAATCTCGAATCGATCGGTCAGCACAAAGTAACTTAGTTAATGATAAAATTATTAGATAGATGGATCGACTCTCCATCTATCTTGTGTGTTTATCGAACGATATTAAAAATTCAATCTAAAATTTATTATCACATTAATAATATGTCCGAATCTATTAGCACCCTAATTAACTCAGAAAATAAAGGCGATCGGATTACTGCCTTAAATATGCTCAGAGAAATCGAACCATCGATCGCCTTTGGCTATATCAAACAACTAATAACCGATAATAATACTAGAGTCCGGTATGCGGCGGTGAGTCAATTGGCAACATTAGGCAGCCAAAATTTGACCGAGAGTTTAACTATTTTACGCGATCGATTGGTTAACGATCCAGAACCTGACGTGCAAGCCGCCGCCGCCGATAGTATCGGCGCACTCAAACTTACCGATGCCTTTGAAGATCTGCAAAAACTTTATGAAACTACCCCAGAGTGGCTAGTACAATTTAGCATTATCGCCGCGTTGGGCGAACTCGGCGATCCGCGTGGTTTACAATTACTGCAAACTGCTTTAAATAATGAAACTTCCCTGGTGCAAACTGCGGCAATTGGCGCAATTGGCGAACTTGGCGATGCGATTGGGGTCGAAAGTATCGTGCCGTTTGTCACTCATCCCGATTGGCAAATTCGCTATCAACTCGCGCGCGCTTTGCGTAATTTAGGTGGCGATTTAGCAACCCAAAATTTAGCAATTTTAGCCACCGATGCTGTCGAGCAAGTGGCGCAAGAAGCGAAGGGAATTAGCTAAATTATTTCTAATTCGAGATTTTCGATCGCTTGAATGCCGCGAGTATCTCCGAGCTTGAGTAAAGCGGCTTTAGCATCATCTCGCACGCCGAGATCGCCATCATCTTCTAAGACTTGGATCAGCGCATCTACAGCAGTAGCATAAACCACATTCGAGGGTAATTCCCGGCACAATCGTCCTAGCGACCAGGCACAATTGCTGCGTACTGCGGCGAGGGGGTCATTAATTAAGGCTTCGATAATTGGGGGTACGGTGGCGATAACCGCATCGTAGCCGAGATCGGCAGCCTGACCTAAGGCACTAGCCGCCCAGAGCCTGACGGCGGATATATCTAGCTTGAGAGCGCGTAATAGTGGCTTGAGGGTGCGGAGATCGCGACAGTTGCCTAATGCCCAGACGATACCTTTACGGACGTAACCATTCCAATCGCGATCGAGTTGAGAAATTAGTGGCTCGACGGCATCGAGACTGGGATTGCGCCCTAGTGCGTAGGTAGCAGCAACTCGCACTAACGGACAAGGATCGGTGAGTAGGGCAATGAGGTGCGGAATGGCGCGGACATCTTGAATTTCACAAAAAGCTCGTGCAGCCATCATTCTTCGCGCTGTGACGGCATCGGACAGGAGCGGTAACATTTCCTCTGGATCTGGTTTGGGAGGCTCTGGATGGGCATCTAGCACTGCTAGAGTATCTAAATCTTCAACAGAACTATCTAGATCTGTCTCGTCCTCCAAAAAGTCTAAATCTGCTTCGTAAACCATAATAACTACTCTAGCCTATGCCCATCCCCAAAATCTAGCCTCAAGCCTCAAATCTACCAGCCACCGCGATATCTGTGGGTTGGACAAAATGGAGATCTACTGTTCGTGCCATTATAGCAAATTGCCCGCCACCACTGCGATCGCTGGTAGTAATACCACTATTCACTCTAATTGAGAGAGTAAATATTCCCGCCGATTAATAAGCAGGCGATCCCTTTGGATTTCAGTTGTTGGCTAGTCTTATAAAAAACGCGACTATCGGGCACTTTAATTACTCTTTGAGTGCGTTGGTTAGAGAATCTTTTGGCAACACGCGGGTTATCAAAAACTGGTAGAGTACGTTGCTGGGTTTCTTCGCCAGAAATCTGTCCGAGATCGGCAAAATCTTTGAGCGGACGCACGATTAATTCGGCAAACTTATCGATGACGATGTAGCAAGTTCGCGGTAATGTGGCTTGAGAGAGTGGTTTGACGCGAACGTGTAACCCATCTGCGGTTAAGATCCGATCGGAGGTATCGGGTTCTTCCGCCCAATCTTCAACATCGTTATCTTCTTCTTCCTCTTCATCGTTATCGGCAACTTCTTCGCCAAACATTGCGGCTAAAGCATTGACATCTTCTGGCTCGCGATCTTCTTCGTTTTCTTCTATTGAATTGATGATTTCCGGAACGGGTGCGACAGGTGGATTGGCATAACGATCGTGAGAATCGGCAAGTATTTCTCGTAATACTGGGGTGCGCGGAATTGGTGGGGAAATGGTTGTTTTTGGGGCGAAATCATTTGCCAGATTGATGTTTTCTGGCTCGGCGGTGGTTTCTAAATCGGGAATTTCAACGATCGGCAGATCCGCGAGTATTGCTGGTAAGCTCTCGATTTCGAGCGGCTCGTTCCCGATTGGTGCCGAAGATCGACGACGCACGCGGCGACTTTGGGCATCATTCGACTCGCTCGAACTATCGGTTTCGGAGGGTGGCGCGACATCGCGCTCGATGGTTGGTGGTGCAATGCTGACGCTTGGCGATGCGACGCTCGGTGCTAGCTCGATGGCTGGAAGTGGCAAGCTGACTGGGGATGCTGTGTCTGTGTCGCTGGCTATTGTGGCAGGAATCGGCAGGGTAATTTCTTTATCGCTGCTGGCTTTAGAACTACGCCTTTGCTGAATTAAGCTCTCATATTCAGCCTCTGGAATCGTGCTTTTGAGGATGCGTCCGATCGTCGAATTGCTGACTCCGTAGCGGTTTGCCAAAGCTGCGGTAGTATCTCCAGATTGGCGATAGAGATCTACAATCTCCAACTTCTCTGCATCGGTAATTTTTTTAGAACTCATGTTTTACTTATAGCAGTCCGTCTGCGAGCTAGACGGCGAGCGCGAATGGAGTTATCAAATTCTAGCGCAGCAGCAATGCCAAACTGCACGATGCCAAAAATCCAGAACACTTCCATAATAGAGCCACTTTCGTATCCTTGCACTCGCTCGTGGGCAGATGCGAACCAAGTATCGGCAATATAAAAACATAATACCGCTTGAGCGGTCATTCTCCAGGGTAAACCCATTTGACCGCCCCAAAAGCCTAAAAATAAAATTGTCGCCAAGGTTAGTAGTACTAAATCGCAGAGGACATAGAACATATTAAAGGTTTTAACGAGTGGGTAAAGCGATCGATCGATCGCCAGCACCCACTCAGGGGGTCGCTCTGATGTCGTTAATGTAATTTGGCTACCCGATGCTGTCGCGAGGATTGTCGGCGCACTGATGGCGATGCTGGTGCCGCTAGCAGGTACGCGCGTGCTGACGATCTGTGTGGCGATCGGCGGTGTGGTTGTCGCGTTCG
The DNA here is from genome assembly GCF_025361915.1 of Chamaesiphon sp. GL140_3_metabinner_50. GTDB lineage: Bacteria > Cyanobacteriota > Cyanobacteriia > Cyanobacteriales > Chamaesiphonaceae > Chamaesiphon. Next base: position 10,010 of record NZ_JANYJC010000090.1, on the reverse strand, counting down.
CCGCACCCGCAGTCAGCCCACAGCCGATCGTCATCCCGATTGCCGCGACACCAATGACGATCGCCCATTGCTGGGGTACTAGCCGGACATCTCGATCGAGAATTGCCAGTCTGACTCCGGCGATCGTCAGCAGATAAAACAACACGAAAAATAGATTTCCGAAAGAAGCTGCCGGATCTAGTTTCCATAGCGATTCCCATAATGTAAACCACAAATTTCCGATAAAAAAAGCAAAGTTAGCTAGTGCATATAGCAGCCATACCTCGCTACCTCCAGCAATATATTTACTCTGCCAATTTCGCCAACACAAACAGCCCGCAATCAGCAAGCCAATTTCTTCTAGGCTGGTAGTCGCGATGATAAACCACAGCGGACGAGTAGCCTGCGGATCGACTACGCTAAAATTTAGATAAAGTACGAGCGATATTACCGCCCACATCGTCCCCCAATAAATTGCAAATTCTCCACCAAACCGATCTTTGGGAATGAATTTGTCTGGTGAATGTTTAGTCATGTTTACGATGGATAATTGGTGGGTGGATCGATTCCGACAATAGCGACTAAATATCTAATATATTGGTTAATATCGACTGGAGTGGTAGGGGCATCGATCGGACGATATCGGCGATTAATTCTGGCCCAAATTGATGACCGAGTTTTTTATAGGTGAGGTGATACAATCGGCGATCGAACGCAATTAAATCTGCCGCTTGCCAAGCCGCTAAACCGATCGGAGTCATGGGAGACATTGCCAATAATCGATCGAGATCGGTGCGAGACTGAAGTTGGGGCGCGATCGAGATTAAATCTTCAGCAAATACTTGTAACTGTCTGACTCCTAATAACTCTTGCCATTGCAACCAGATTTCCTGTAATAGCCACATACTCGCTTGTTGCAATTCTAAACTAGTTTCTGGCTGCGGAATGGGCAGATTAGCGATCGCATCCTGGGCGAGCGCTCGATCTAGTTCCCACAGTGAGTAATAGCCAACTTCTCGGACTAGCAAATATTTATTTAGTGCCAATATCCCAGCCGCATTCTGGTTGGCAATCGCCTCCTGAAACTGTTGTTGCGCCAGATCGAGATGACTCGTCGCAAAAACGCGCATTAAATCGTAGCTTCGGGCTTGATAAGTGAGCCTCAATCCTGGTAGATGACGATCGGCAATGGTGGCGATCTCAATGTTGACTAATTCTGGATCGATAATTGACAGATTCGATTGGGCATTCACACTTGGCAACGGCGAAAATATACTACTATTTAATCTCAACTAGCTGCCGATTACCTAGAGTAATATTGCCGATCTCGCTCACTGCCGCGATCGCCTTTTAAAAATCTTTTCAGGTATTTTACACTTGACATTGGTAAAATTGCGCGCAAGGTATGTTATAATATAGTGCTAATGTGGGTGAATAGCTCAGTCGGATAGAGCAACTGCCTTCTAAGCAGTCGGTCGGGGGTTCAAGTCCCTCTTCACCCGTCGCGATCGGTAACACGTTAGCTAGATATTCTAGTCGATCGATGTCCCATGCTGCCATGCGCTTGGTTACTCATACTTGGCTCGGCTGGCAAACATCGATCGCCATCGCTAAATCATTGATACCTGTCTGATGCGGAACCCCCAAGCTGCGATCGTCCTTTGTCTGGCTTACATCGTTGGTTTAATTGTCACCTACAATCCGTGGGTGAGATGGGGACTACTCATCGCCGGGATATCCCTAGTCTGGCTGCTACCGAGATACTGGAAGAAAAGTCCCAATTGGCAATTTTTACTAGTGGCGATTGCGATCGCGGGATGTGCTAGTTTTTATCTAGAATTACGAATTCCCAAGCTAGCAACTAACGATATTAGTACCTATATTCCGGCTACTGCCGAGCGCGGTACGAATCAGTTTACGATCGTCCAAGGGGTAGTTGCTAGTTATCCCCGCGTCACTCGCAATCAAAACAGTCAATTCTGGCTCGATGCCACTCAATTAAATGAGATTCAGGGCGAGAAATTGCGCCCTGCGGACGTGAGTAGAACTGTCAGCGGTCGGGTGTACGTGACAGTACCTTTACAGAGCGGTACGGGCTTACAACCGGGCGTAGAGGTGTCGATTACTGGGACATTGTACTTACCCGAAGCAAATGCCAATCCGGGCGGGTTTAGTTTCCGCAATTACCTCGCTCAGGCGGGTGGCTTTGCCGGAATGCGGGGGGTACAATTGCGGGTACCAGATGAAAGTCAGGCGCAGCAATGGAGCTGGGGGAAATTGCGCGCTCGGATTGCAGCGGCGCAGGTAAAGTGGCTGGATGTACCCGTTGGGCCATTGGTGACGGCAATGGTGCTAGGATCGGATGCGGTAGATTTACCCTCCGATTTACGCGACAGGTTTGTGCGGGTAGGATTAGCTCATGCGCTGGCTGCGTCTGGATTTCAGGTTTCGTTGATTCTGAATGCAATTCTCTCGCTCACCCGCAAGCGATTGTCGGTGGTGCAACAGTCGAATGTCGGCGGGATAGCTCTACTGATTTTCTTGGGTTTGACTGGTTTTCAGCCTGCGGTGGTGCGCTCGGTGGTGATGGGGATGGCGGTGTTAATTGGGGTGCGAACTCAGCGAAAAATCGATCCGCTCGGTTCGTTATTTATTGCCGGAACCTTACTCCTAATTATCGATCCGTTATGGATTTGGGATATTGGGTTTGAATTGAGTTTTTTGGCAACATTAGGATTGATTGTGACTGTCGAACCGTTACAACAAAAGTTAGACTGGTTGCCGCCGACTATCGCCGATTTAATTACCGTGCCACTAGCCGCGACGATTTGGACTTTGCCGATTCAATTATATGTTTTTAAAGTCTTTCCACTCTATAGTTTACCTGCCAATATTCTAACTAGTCCATTAATTAGTATTATTAGTATCGGCGGCACAATTGGCGCATTAATCGGTGCGATAATTCCAATTGCTGGGAGTGCGGTGTCGTGGTTATTATATGTACCGACTCAGCTCTTAATTTGGATTGTCGAGTTATTTAATTATCTACCAGGAACCTCATTTGCAGTCGGGCAAATTGGCATCTGGCAATTAGCCGCATTATATGGCATTATTTTGGGCGTATGGGCAGTACCGCGCTGGCAGCAAGAGTGGCGAGTACCTGCATTAGTCGGGGTTTTATTGGTATTAATTCCCTTAGCCATCTGGAAAACCACTGAATTTCAAATTACCGCTTTAGCAGGTAAAGATCGCCAAATTTTAGTCATCCAAGATCGCGGACAGACAATCTTAATTAATAGCGGTAACGAAAGTATGACCAGGTTTGTAGTCTTACCATTTTTACAACAACAAGCCATCAATCGAATCGATCGAGCCATCGATTCTAACCTCGATCTTTCTGCCTTAAATAGTTGGCAAACCCTAGCCCAAACGATGCCAATTCAGAAATTTTATCGAATCGGCGGTACGATCGATAATACCGGAACGATCCAATTCGAGCCATTATTACTAGGTAAAACTCATACATTCGATCGCCTAGAAATTACCACCATTAAAACCAATCCGGTTATCTTTCAAATTACCATCCCCGAAGTCAACCAAAAATGGTTATTTATCGGCAATGATACCGGAGATCTTACCCAATCGGCGATCGATCTCGAACAACTTACTCCCGCCTCAACGCTATTTTGGAGCGGGGGCAGATTGACAGCTCTCTCGATCTCTAAAATTAAGCCCCAAGTGGCAATTGCGGCTACGACAAATCCCGATCCAGAAACAGTCAAGCTACTCGAAAAAAATCAAGTTCGCGTCTACTATACCGGGCGCGATGGCGCAATTCAATGGACACCATCTGGGTTGTTTAAGCCTTATTTAGAGGGGGAGAGGTAGATGGGAGTAAGGAGTAAGGAGTAATAAGTAATAAGTAGAAAAATCCCCTCCCTGGAGCGAAAAGTGCGTTCTTGGGGTTCCCCCAAGTAAAGCACCTTTTCAAGAGAGGGGTGGCGCGTAGCGACGGGGCGTTGCACTGAGCGAAGCCGAAGTGTGGGTAGATCTTCGCTAAAACCTAAAACCTAATCCTGATGAGAGGTTAAAAAAGGCAAAATCACCTCATAAAGTTCGGTGGGATATTCTTCGTGCATTCCGAGCGTTCCAGGTAAGGTATGACTGACGATGTTGGGAACTGCGGCGAGAGCTTGCATTTCGGCGGTAGATTTGGGCGGACTGCTTTGACCGATCGCGACCAGTACGGGTATAGTCAGAGATTGAAGATGGGCAATTGCTTCAGATCGATCGAGATAGGGATCGAGTCCTCCGGTTACAAATGCGGCGGATCCATATCGCGCTCCTGGCTGTTGAGTTAATTGCCGTTTTTGAGTGAGTAAATCGGGTGTTAATTTATTGGCATCTGCATAGACGTGTCGCCGATACATAAATGCTAGAAAACTCGGCGTAGTCGTTAATTGGTACAAAAATTGACCCAAAATCGGCGTGCGAATCAGTTCGCGAACCCCCTTCAGCCAGGGCTTTTGTCCCTGCGCCATCGTTGGTAATGGCCCCCGCCAAGTGGGAGCGAGTAAAACTAACTCAGACACGCTATTTGGTGCCGTAGCGGCAAGATTTAGTGCGTATCCCGCCGCATGTCCCGCCGCGATTATCGTTATGGGCGACGTGTAAATATCGCGAATAAAGTCCGCCAAAAACTGGCGATATAACGGTGCTGCATAATCCAAACGCGGACGTGCGGAATCGCCAAAACCCGGAAAATCTACCGTCGTTACTTGAAACTGCGATTTTAACAAAGCTGCTAACCCAGACATCTCCGTGCGGCTAGAAACGGTACTAAAGGCAGGTAACAGCAGAATGGGTTTACCTACACCCTCGGTTTCATAAGCAATGCTTAACGACTGTCCTTGCCAGCTCCACTGATATGTGGGCATGGTAGCTGCGACTGTGGGAAATTGAGTACTCGTAACATTTGACATGAGTTAATCACCTCAACTTTCAACTTTTGACTAATTTTTGCGCCCAGGTCGATAACCTACGCCAATTGGCTTTAACTACTTTATGCTGAATTATGGTGTGGGCGATAATTGCGATCGCAAAAATTTTAGACGAATAACCGTGAGCTGCACCAGCTTGAGATCCCGCATCGGAATTTACCGGAAATCTATCTGGCATCGGGATACCAAACAAGCTGATATTGTGAGCCTGATGAGAATTCGACAACCAATAACCAGCACAATGTGTATTTACCTGATTAGAAAGAAGCTGCTCTTTTGACCCTACAACAGCTACTACCTGAGAGCGCAGTGATAGAAATAGAGAGTAAACGAGAGCTGCTGGCTTCTCAGGGGCTAACATTCGAGTTAGTCTCGATCCAATTATAGTGTTTATGTATTGGTGCAAGATGTGAGTAGGTCGATTTGTTTAACTTGCGACCCGATCGCGAAATCTACGGTACGATCGAGCTAGGGATCGGTGTTTTACATGCGATGGATAGAGGTCGCCTTCAGAACGATATGATGAGACACTTGCCGCTGGGTATGCTCGGATCGCTACTGCTGGGATTGAGTGGCTGTATGCAATTTGGTAATGCGCCATATCGCCCAGGGATACTGCGGGTGTGGGCACATGCTGGGCAAGCTGCCGAGCGGCAAGTTTTAGAGCAACAGGTGAAGCGGTTTAATGCCTCGCAGACGGGGACTACCGTAGAACTGACTTTCATACCGGAGGGTTCGTATAATTCTCAAGTGCAAGCCGCCGCCCTTTCAAAAGATTTACCTGACGTACTCGAATTCGACGGGCCGTTTGTGTATAACTATGTTTGGCAACGAAACCTCGTCCCGATGGATCGGCTGATTTCAGCATCGGTGCGCCAAGATTTATTGCCATCGATTATTCAGCAGGGTACATACGGGGGGCGATTATATTCGGTGGCTACTTTCGATTCTGGGCTAGGCTTATACGCTCGGCGGAGCAAGCTGCAAGCCGCCGGGATTAGAATTCCCAAGGGGAACAAAGATGCGTGGACTGTGGCAGAATTCGATCGAGTATTAGCCGCATTAGCCGCTCGCGATCCTGACAAACAAGTGCTCGATCTCAAACTAAATTATCGGGGTGAGTGGGCGACTTACGGCTTTTCGCCAATTATCCAGTCGGCTGGCGGCGATCTGATTGGGCGAGGTAAAGATAGTACTACCAATAGCCGCTTAAATAGCCCTGTCGCAGTCACCGCGATGCAGTCAGTCCAAAATTGGATTCAAAAGGGGTATGTAGACCCTAACATCGACGACGCGGCATTTACAGGCAATCGCGTCGCCCTCTCGTGGGTAGGACACTGGGCTTACAAAGACTATGCCAAAGCCGTCGGTACAGATTTGGTAGTATTGCCCTTACCCAATTTTGGTAAGGGTTCCAAGACTGCCCAAGGCTCATGGAATTGGGGCATTACGACTAATTGCCCGACTCAAAAGTGTCAAAAATCGGCGATGCAGTTTTTGGAATTTTTACTCCAACCGCAAGAGGTATTAGCGATGGCAAATGTCAACGGGGCGGTACCGGGCACAAAACGCGCGATCGCTAAATCTCAGCTTTATGCCCCCAATGGTGCCTTACGCCTGTTTGCGGAGCAATTACTAGCCAAAGAGACGGTGCCGCGTCCGCAGACTCCGGCTTATCCGGTCATTACCTCGGCTTTTCAATCAGCATTTGCCAATATTCGCAACGGTTTACCAGTAAAAACGGCTCTCGATCGAGCGGCAACCGCGATCGATGTAGACTTGCAAGATAATCAAAATTATCCCGATCTTAATGAGGGCAATAAATGATTGCTAAATTCTTCCAAAAAGACGACACTCGGACAGCTCTACTAATGGCTGCACCTGCTTTAATCGGCTTACTATTATTTGTTGCTGTCCCATTTTTACTGGCGGTAATTATTTCTTTTACCAACCTGCGACTCGGTTCGCCGCTACCGCTGCAATTTTTAGGACTCGAACAATATCGACGAGTGCTGCTAGATCCGAATTTTCAACAGGCTCTAGTTAATAATGGTTTGTTTGCGTTAGTAATGGTGCCACTGCAAACAGCATTAGCACTAGCAATGGCGGTACTAATTAATCGTCCGTTGCCAGGAATGACGATTTTTAGGACAATATTTTTTATGCCTGTCGTGTTTCCGATGGCTTTAGTCGCCGTAATTTGGACGATTATTTATGCCCCTAGTGCGAATGGGATGATGAATGCAATATTGGAGTCGATAATGCTCGGATTATGGGAGCCGAGAGATTTTCTCAACGATCCACAGTTGGCATTGCCCGCCATTATGTTGTTGTCTTTATGGCAGGGGGCGGGGTTTCAGATGGTAATTATTTTGGCGGGGTTACAGTCGATTTCGGGCAGTTTATACGAAGCAGCCGCGATCGATGGTAGTAATAAATGGAATCAGTTTCGCTATATTACTTTACCGCAATTACGCAATACGCTAATTTTCGTAATGCTATTAACTTCGATTCTATCTTTTCGCCTGTTCGACCAGGTGCAAATCATGACTCAAGGCGGCCCCAACGGTGCGACGACGACGGTAATGTATGAAGCAGTTAAAGCATCATTCGAGCAACAAAAGATGGCTAAAGGTGCGGCAATGACAGTCATATTTTTCGCGATCGTGTTAGCAATTACCTCATTACAGAAAGTTTTGATACCCGAAGATAGTGCAATCGATTGAATAAGTTCTTTCGCTAACATGAATTTTAACCAATCTAGATGCTTATAGCTCGATAATTTGCGCCATTGGGCTATTATGGTAGTATCAAATGTCTGAGTTAGTGAAAGCATAGTTATTCGTGACCGAAGAGCAAATTTACCATCGAAAAAAGTCTGACTCACAGACGGCAGCGGTCGCTAGGCTACAGATCGAAACCCAAGAAATCTGGGGCGGGCCATGTAGAAATTTTATGTATAGCGATATTCCTAAAGTCAAAGCTTATCTGAATAAACTGCCGATGAAGAAGGATCTGGTAACTCAGGAACGTGGCATTGAGTTTACAACCAAGGCAGAACCGGATCGAGGTTTACCCAGAGGGCTGATACTGTGGTCGGGCAATCGAGAGGGTGTGATTACGGAAGATGAGTACGCTAAAATCAAGGTAGAGATAAAATTCTGCAACCAACTAGATGACGACTGAGGGTATAAATGAGCGACCTAACCCCAACTCTTCAACGGGTTCGATTTGAAGAAGTAACTCCAGCAAATGAATATGCTGCGTTTTTCGATGCTTCGATCGAATCTTTGGTCGCTCATCTTGATGTGCCGATATTTGAAGGCTATGACGATCTTGATGACATGCGCTTGGCATTTCTAACGTTGCTATCTGGAGCGACTGTCACACTGGGACAATATCCGCGTGCTCCAGAACCAGGCACTTATCTTTATGTGGTTGCCATTACTCAAGAAACACCCAAACTTGTTGTTGAAAGTTGTCAGCAGCTAAAAATATCTCACCAAGAGATACTCTGGATTCATCCAGACTGTCAAGATGAGTTCGATCGATTGTATGCTGCTGCTGGCGATTTTCCTAGACAACATCAAACAGCACATGTAGAGGAATTGGCACGCGATCGTCGTTATGAACCGATTGATTGTTTCTACCATTCTTTACTAATTTATCCAAAACAAAAGTTTCCCGAATATTGGGCAATGCTCCAGCACAATTTAGGTTTAGCTTATTACCATCGAATTTCAGGCGATCGAAAGGATAATCTAGACAAATCGATCGAGTGTTTTAATAATTCTATGCAAATTTATACTCAGAGTGAGTTCCCCTCAAAATGGGAAATAAATCAGCAGGATTTGAGAGCAGCAAATCGAGCGATTGATTTATGTAAATCGACATTAGCAGACAGGCTAAGAGCGCGATAAAATCCGATCCTGAATCGATCCGATCGTGTTAGCAATTACCTCATTGCAAAAGGTTTTGATACCTGAAGATAGTGCGATCGATTGAATATTTTGTCCTAGCAATCGGGTAAGGTATCGATATTATCTAGAAGTTTTCTCAACTTTAGATAATTATCAGTTAAATATCCAGACAATCGTAATTAATTTTAGAAGTACTATGCAAGTTGAGTGGAAAAAGTTAGCGATAGAACTTGGAGCAGTCAATTTACAGGGTACTCATTTAAGTTTAACTGCGATTGAAACATTACTTGGCGAAGATTTCTTTATCCAAGCTGTTGAGTACTGCATCAGTTTAAAAGAAGGATGGGGCTTGCCAGAAGGAGTATTAAAAATTCTCAGACCTTTAGGTATGAAACATTGTTATCACATCTACAAAACTAGCCATGACCTTGAAGAGAGAATAAGTGCTGCGTGGTTACTAAAATACACTTCCGATCGCCAAGTTCTAGAATATATTCCTGAATTACTTGCCGATCCTGACAAAAATATTCAAGCAATGGTAGCACAAATTTTAGACCAAATGTTGTTTTGGCGTGCGATCGACTACGAAGATCTGATTCCGTTTCTGGAAATAGCAGTCAATCACTCTAATGAAGAGGTGCGAAAATTCGCATTTGGAATAGTAAATGAAGAAACGATTCAGAACATGACTGAATTTACCGAAAAGCTTACGGATGCGATCGGAAAAGAACTTTCTTGTTGGAGAAAACGTTTAAAATTTGAAACAATTCACGGCTTCGATATTTGCTGTGTTCCTTGGAATGGGCGACTGGAATTAAGTTTTCTCACAGCGCAAGAAGATTTTGACCGATCGGAAGCTTATAGTGATGAATACTATTCTAGATGGAGATTAAATAATTTGCCCTGTTGCGAATCAGAAATCGAAGCTGTACGACAGTGGATGGAAAGAGACTTTGAAAAATCTGGAGTATCGCTACAACATCTAGAACTATTTCTTTCTGCCTGTGTGACAACATTAAAATCTTCACGAATCCAGAAAATTTTACGCAAGTATAATCTTTCACAATATTTTCAAATAACTGTCTTTAGTCCTAATTCATCTTTGCCTAAG
>NZ_JANYJC010000361.1 GCF_025361915.1 Chamaesiphon sp. GL140_3_metabinner_50 | reverse complement strand
CCAGTTGCAGGAATGGCTGATTCGATCGTCGCACTCAAAACAGCAGCTTTAAGCCGCCTGAGTGAAGAAGATGCCGCCGCCGCCGCTCCTTATTTCGATTACATCATTCAAGAAATGTCTTAATCGGCATTCAGAGTCGATCCATGTCTGAAAACCCTCGCTAGGGGCAATTCATGAATTGCCCCTACCGAGGGTTTTCAGCGATCTTTTTACTTGGCGGATCGTACATAAATCACAATTACTCCTTACTCCCATCTCCCATCTCCCAACTTCCCTATGAATTTGATTGAGTTTCTGCTCAAAGCAGCTTGGCTGAGTGTCGTAGTTGCTGGCATTACTGGAGCGATTAGCGGTATTGGTAGTGCTGCGGCGATCGCGATTATCAATCGATCGATTAGCCAGATTACCCCAACCCAACCACAAGCCCCGCAGGAGCTTCTGTGGGGCTTTGTGGGCTTAGTTAGCGTCGCTTTGATAACAAACATCATTTCTCAGCTTTTGCTGGCTCATTTGGCGCAAGATGCTATTTACAAACTCCGATTGCGAATTAGTGGCTGGATTTTAGCTTCCCCCCTCCGACATCTGGAAGAATTGGGTGCAAATCGCTTACTAACTACACTCACTGAAGATATTCAATCAATTTCTAGCGGTGTATTTAGCATCCCGACGCTGTGTGTGAATGCCGCAATTACGATTGCATCGTTAGCTTATTTAGGCTGGTTATCGATTTGGGTATTGTTGGGAACGCTGATATTTATGGGGCTATCGATTGCGCTGGTGCAAGTGCTAATTAACCAAGCGGTGCGGCTATTTACTGAAGCGCGAGAAGAAAATGATGCGTTGATGAAGCATTTTCAGGCAATTACCAATGGGATTAAAGAACTCAAATTGCATACCCAGCGGCGGGAAGATTTTTTAGAAGCAGATTTGCAAAGCACGGCTGATAATTTACGAACTTATCGAATCGGATCTCAACGGGCGATCGCATTATCGACTGGGGTGGGTGAGTTATCATTTTTTTTACTGTTAGGGTTACTAGTCTACGGTTTACCCCAAGTTCAAACAGTTACTGCCGAGCTTTTATCTGGATACGTGCTGACTATTTCTTATCTGATGCGACCGATCGGCAATACTTTAGCAATTCTCCCCAATCTCAGTCAAGCAGGTGTCGCACTCAAAAAGATCGATGCATTGGGGTTATCGTTGGTAAGTCGTGCGGAAACGTTAGCGCGCACCGATACCGATGCTGGTGAATTTCAGCGGATTGAAATTAGGCAAGCTACCCATAACTATCAGCTTGCAGGTGAAGAAAATACCTTTACATTAGGGCCGATCGATCTGAAAATAGATCCGGGCGAACTAATATTTATCGTTGGTGGTAATGGTAGCGGTAAATCGACTTTAGCCAAGCTGCTGACGGGCTTATATGTGCCCGATGCTGGCGAAATGTTGCTCGATGGTAAAGTAGTAGACGATCGCAATCGCGAACTTTATCGTCAGTTATTTTCGACGGTATTTGCCGACTTTTATTTATTCGATCGGATGGTAGGATTACAATCGAACAATCTAGACTCACAAGCTAAAACTTATCTCGATAGGCTCGAACTCAGTCATAAAGTATCCGTCCGCGATGGTAAACTCTCTACTACCGCTCTTTCTCAAGGTCAACGCAAACGTCTAGCCCTACTCACAGCATACCTGGAAGATCGCCCAATTTATTTATTCGATGAATGGGCAGCAGACCAAGATCCGTTCTTTCGAGAAGTTTTTTATCAACAACTATTACCAGAGCTAAAACAACGCGGTAAAACAATTTTAGTCATCAGTCACGACGATCGCTACTTTCATCTAGCCGATCGAGTTCTCAAACTAGATTACGGTAAAATTGTCAATTAGGTATTGGGTATTGGGTATTGGGTATTAGGTATTAGATTAAAAATTCTAGCAATTTTCCCCTATTCCATATTCCCTAAAGCCTAAAACCTAACACCTAACACCTAAAAGAATTTCCACCACGGCTTACCATTCCAAGCTGCACCTGCGACAAATTTTTCACCGCTAGCACTAGTTCCAAAATAAGCCCAATAGACACCCCGGCTGCTATAAGTATTGGGATCTGTCACTGTTTGCCCCGGTTCGAGCCACTGACTATCGCCTAGCTCGTACCATTCTTGAAATTGCTGGCGGCTATAAAAACCGCCCGTAATCGAACACAAAACGAGCGTTTTACCTGTTTGAATATAAGTCCCAAATCGATCGATCCGAATCTTTTCGGTCGATCGATTGGTAATGCTAGTCGCGTAATATGGTTTATCGAGCCGATCTCGATCTTGCTGATGCGAGACATCCAGCCAGTTTTTACCTGCTGTTAATTCATCCCACTCTACGGTGGCAAAAATTACGTCTTCAATAACTGGACGCGTACCATCGAATTTGGCTTTTAGTGCCGAGGCAAATGCCGCGCCGCGCTTGACTGGAGCTAGTCCTATCCTACTACGATCGATCTCCATCGCATCAAGTTGACCGAGTTTATTTGTGGTCATACACAAATCGAGATCTGACTGGCTCTGTTGCCGTTGCTCATTCATTGCTGACTACCTACATCCACACCTAACAATGGTCATAGCTTTAGAATGCCCAATTCGATCGACAGAATCGATCTTTCTCCGCACTCATGTTAATTTTGAGAGCGGTTCGGGTATTTTATGACTATGGAGTAGATGAGGTTGCCGATCGGATCGAGCCAATATACTACAAATAACCGATCGGAGATTCAATCCAGATTTTGTATCGATTGTCACTATTCAGTCTAAAATGTATACTAATTTTAAGTTGACAGCAAATCGCGACGATCTGAAGCGAGTGGTTGCGGCAGATAATAAAAGTCGTCTCGACAGCCGATTAGAGCCATAACTGTATCGTAAATATCAGTATCGATCCCGATCGGGCAATTAAGATATGTTGCGCGTAGTGTGCGATCGTCCGAGCTAGCGAAAATCGTTGGTAATGATAATTATTATACTACATAAATGTATCTGAAAATCCGATCGATCCTGTCAGCTTAAATATCCTAAAAATTAATTGTGAGGAGCACCACCCGAATGTCATCAGCGTTTTGGAAATCTGTATTTATCGGCCCGATTGCGTTAGGCATTGCCATGTCGCTATCGGCTAGGGCAATGGCAACACCACAGCCAAATAGCCTCGACACCGCCCCGACAAACGCGGGTAGCAGCTTAATTTTAAACAAAGCAAGTGGCACCAAACCCGTCAGCATCGCGGCTGGTGAAGTCAATCCTGCTAGCAAGCCAGCGACAGACCCCGATGCCGTTGCTAACGAAGTTGTCAAACCGGGCGACTGGCAATATACCGCCCTGCAAAACTTTGCAGCTAAATATGGTTGCAACCCCAATCTCAACAACCAACCGACCTCTCAAATTGAGTTCGCACGGGGTTTAAACACCTGCTTGACCAAAGTCGAACCCATGCTCGCGCAGCAGCCCGGTAGTGTCACTCAAGCAGATCTCGAAGTCCTCAAAAGACTCACTCAAGAATATCGCGCCCAACTGACTGAAATCGATGGTCGGTTGACTGGTGTAGATAAAAAAGTCACCCAACTGCAAGCAAATCAGTTTTCGACTACCACCAAACTTAAAGGTGAAGCCGTATTTAACGTTACTGGTCTTTTGAGTGGTGGCAATAATAGTAATGTTGTCTTAGGCGATCGGGTGCGGTTATTATTTCAAAGTAGCTTCACTGGTAAAGATATCCTCTGGACTCGTTTAGCCACAGGCAACCAACCTTCCCTCGGTGGTAACTTCAAAAGCCCAAGCACCACAGGCGCTCAGGTAATTGAAACTGGTGGTAACAATAGTTTCGGTTTAGACTGGTTGGCTTATCAGTTCCCTGTCGCGAACACCAACGTCTATGTAGCCGCATTTAACGGTCTGCAAGTAGACTACGCCCCCAGCTACGGCTCTAATTTTGACGATTTTAGCGGTGCTAGCGGCGCATTGTCGGCATTTGCCGAATCTAGCCCCATCTACAAAATTGGTGGTGGTACTGGAGTCGGTACAAACATCCCCATTGCCGATACCGGACTGACATCGGTATCGCTCGGTTATTTTGCGTTTAATGCCAATAGCCCTGTAAATACGCCGCCTGTCTCTGGTGGATTATTCGGTACCGATAATTCACTGTTCGGACAACTCAACTTCAAACTAAGTCCTAAATTAGAAGCTGGTGTTACTTACATCAATAGCTCCCACAATGGCACTATCTTTAACGGTACTGGTGTAATTGTTGGTACTCCGTTAGCTAATAATGTAGCTCTCGGTCGGACTACTGCTAATTCCTTCGGGTTAGAATTTGCATATAAAGCCAGCGAGAAACTCGCTTTCAATGGTTTTGCAATGACCACCAATGCTCGTCGCAGCACTACTGGTAACACCGACAATATTTGGAGTTATGGTGGCGGTATTTCCTTCCCTGATGTCGATGGTAAAGGCAGTCTGGCTGGTTTATTTGTCGGTGCTGAACCCTATGTTGGCGGTGTCGGCAGTACGCCCTTGCACTTTGAAGGTTTCTACAAGTACAAATTCAGCGACAATATCTCGATTACCCCTGGCTTGATCTACCTGACTGCTCCCGACCAAGTTACTAATAATAGTGCGTTAATTGGTGTAATCAGAACTACTTTCTTGTTCTAATAATTACCAATTCATTTAATAATTCGTCCCAATCTTAGCTCGAATTTTATCAGTCAGCGGAAATCTATTACCGTTGGCTGATTTTTTTATGTTTTACCGATCTCTCTTATCTCCCATCTCCAAACTCCCATCTCCGAACTAAATTAAATATTTAGGTGATAATAGGCAACATAGTTGAGCTGTCCCGATTGCGAGGCGATTTTTCTCAAATTTTAAACCGATAATGCCGCCCTTTTTAAGTATCAATCGATCGCAGACTTTACCGAATACAAATAATTCTGCCCACTGACTTAAATTTGGCTCGTGCCCGACTAACGCTAGCTGCGAGATAGTAGTTGGATCGATCGAACGAGCATCCCATTCCTGCAACCAGGCGGGGAGATTGCCGCTCGGTTTCAATTCTTGAGAAACTTCTAGTTGAGAGCTGAGTTGGTTGTCGAGCAGGAGATCGGCAGTCTGGCGCGCACGCACTAGCGGACTAGTAATAATTAAATCGAATTCTACCTCTAATTTTATCAATCGATCGGCAACTTGTTCGACTTTTTTACGTCCGAGTTTAGTAAGAGATCTCAGCTCATCGCTGGCAATCTTATCGACAGCAAAAGGATCTGGATCGGTAGCAATGCCGTGACGAATTAAGTATAAGTACATACTTTTGTTAATGATTTGATACTTGTGGTCGAACTATCGGATGATAACTAGCGGGTAACTAATTATTGCCGATCGATACACAATGCGATCGATTGGGAATTATAAAATGGATGGTCGTAGAAACTTATCTTTTCAAAGGCAAGAATTTCTAGATCCTGGGTAAATATGTTGATGAGATCGCGGGTGCAGTAGTTATGACAAGATCTATTAGTGAAAAATTCGGAGCTAGCAGCAATCGACGGCTCCGATGGACGGCTGTTTTACCCAAGCGGAAAGCTTGGTTGCAGTCTCTAATTTTATTGCCTTTTGGCTTGCCTGTGGCTAATTTTTTGGGTGCTAGCTGGCATTTTTCAGTAAATGCGATCGTTGAAGATCGTCAATATCTCATCGGCGTACTGTCGATGGCGATGAATTTATTGTTGCCGAGTTTATTTTTTGCCTTCTTATTTCAGTGGCTCTGGTTGCTAGGAAACACAGAACCCCCAAGCTGGTATCCTAAAATCCGCGCATTGGGGGCGGGAGTGTCCGCGACAGCGACGATCGCCGTCTCATTTGGCATGGTAGGACTATTTACTCACGGTTTGAATGTCTGTGGCAATCCTGCGTGGGGTAGCGTCGCCGAAAATTTGTTGTGCAATCTCGATGGTTATGGTTTTGAATCTAAATCTTGGTTTGGTGCGTGGTTTATTATCGCCGCTTATTGCTATCACGCCCAAAGCGCAATTCGGTTATTCCAGCCTCGCAACTACGCGCCGCGATTTGCGTTTCCCGCCGCTCAACCGACATTGGGTGACTTTCCCTCTGTAGCCATCGCACACGATGATTATCTCCCAACTACACCGATCGATCCTACACCCGATCGACATGAGAGTTAAACCGCAAATTTTCGCCCCAATGCTAAAATATGACAGTATCAATCCATGTAGCATCAGCACGACGCATTAGCGATCGCCACTAATTAAATTGCTAAACCGAAATTATTATCTTATTAGTCTGGGGCGTTTGTGCCAAACTGCGATCGGAACACTGCTATGTTTGGGGTGCTGGGGACAACTACCGAGTTTCGCCAACCCCGCTAGCGGAGCGAGAGTCGCTCAAAATCCTGCGCCAGCCACCAGCCAGCCAGCAGCACAGCCGAACCCCACCATCGATGTCAGCCCAGAAATTCTCAACGGTAGCCCCGTTTTGCAAAAATGGCTCAAAGGCATTCCCGATGTGATGGACGATATTCGCCGAGATCCCAGTTTTCGCACGCGGGTAAAAGTTGGCTATTCTCAATATCCCTCTACTAATCAAACTGGCGGCGTACATGTCGCTGTCGATGATGTATTTTTCGGGCGCAGCGGACTTTCAGCCAGTGCTAATTATAATTCCGGCGGTAGCCGCAGTGCTTATGGTGCCGATGCTCAATATTATCTGTTACCTTTAGGCGGTTATCTCAATGTCACCCCGCTCGTTGGGTTTCGCCATCTCCAAACCGATAAATACAACCGCGATGGCTTAAATTTGGGCGTTAAACTCATGCTCGTGCCCTCACGCGGCGGCGGTGCCGATATCGCACTCAGTCAAAGCTGGGTGGGCTTAGGCAGCGGTACAGAAACAGGCTTGACAACTCTATCTGTCGGCTTCGCCATTACCAATAATATTCGCTTATCTACCGATCTCCAGCAACAGAATGCCAAAGAAAACTACGACAGTCGCGTCGGGATTGGCTTCGAGTGGATGCCTTAATATCGATCGTAATTTTTCCGATGTTCAATAATTCATGCTTTCATGAAAAACACTGAATAAATTATGCAATTACTAGAAACTAAGCCACTTTTACTAGACATTCATAATATCACTCTTCGGATTACTCATCAGGAGTTTGAGCAGTTATGCCAAGATAATCCAGACTTACGACTAGAGCTAGCAGCCAATGGAGAATTAATTGTCATGGCACCTGCGGGATACGAAAGTTCGGAGAAAAATTCCGACTTAACCACTGATGTTAATCTTTGGAATCGTCAAACCAAGCTGGGAAGAGTCTTTGATTCATCTGGTGGATTCACCCTACCCAATGGAGCCATTCGATCGCCTGATGTAACTTGGATTGAAAAGTCTAAGCTTCGCGATGTCCCGGCTGGCGTTAAGTTTCCGCAAGTAATTCCCGATTTTGCAATCGAGCTGCGATCTGATACAGATTCTCCAGAGGAGAGGCTGTGCCAACGAATGTCGAAGCTGCGAGAAAAGATGGAGGAGTATCGAGCGTCGGGGGTGCGCCTGGGCTGGCCGATCGATCCGCAAAAGCAGCAGGTTGAGATTTACCGCCTGGGACAGGATGTAGAGGTATTGCAATCCCCCACTAGTCTAAGCGGCGAAGATGTACTGCCTGGATTTACGCTGGATCTGGGTTCGATTTTTAAGTGAAATTACTCCCTTCCCGCTCAAGTTTCCGATCGAGTAGGTTCCCCAGTTAAGGGGAAGCTGTAATAGATCGCTCTTCAAGTAATTCAGTGATATAGTTTCCGATCGAGCAGCTTCCCCAGTGAAGGGGAAGTTGCGATGTACTGGTGCAGATCGTCAGATTGAGTTAAATGAGTTGATTAAAACTATAGCCCCAGGGATTAATTACAATGGAACTTTTACATTTAGTGTGCCAGAAGGAATCAATCAAGTTCCATTAATGAAAATAGGTCCATTTGAATTTCGGAATATTGCTTTCTCAAACTAAGTAATTGTTTCAGAAGAAATCAACTCCATCTAGTACTTAGATGGAGGAAACGCAGCATGAGACTTTCACCTCACTGCACTCCTCAATGATTCAACCCTTGTTATTGGTACACCCTAGATTGAGACTTCCATCTAAACTGCTACGCGAATAGTAAACTAAAAGTCAGGATTGCTAATACATTTTCCCAGTACTAGAAAGTAATATAAAGTAATTGTAAACAAGTAATTTGACTCGATCGTGTTAATAAATATTTGACTAAAGTGACGATTAATTTTTCCTCTTTAGTGCAATCGAAATAAGGATCTTGAGTGCCGACAAAAGCAAGAATGATACTTTCAAGAGTTGTCGATTCGATTAGTTGGGGTAAGCTATAATAATTGCATCACTCAGAGAGATTGAGAGGTACAGCGATGTTGACAGTTATAAATACAGGTGAAGAGAGAACCTTTCTCCGAAATATCAGTTGGCAGCTCTATGAAAGTCTCCTTGCCGAAATCGGCGATGATGGGAAAGCGCGACTGAGCTACTATCAAGGAAGTTTAGAGTTTATGTCTCCACTGTTCGAGCACGAACATAGTAATCGTCTCATCGAGCGGCTAATATCAGCCATCGCCGAAACAACAGATCTCGACTATGCGCCATCCGGCTCGATGACGATTAAACGTCCAGATCTCGCAGCAGGGAAAGAACCAGACTCCTGTTACTACTTTGCTAACGAACTCGCAGTACGCGGCAAAACCAAACTAGATTTTACTCAAGATCCACCACCCGATTTAGCCGTAGAAATCGATATTACCAGCAGTTCGCTCAACCAACTCGCTTTATATGCGACATTGGGAGTCGGAGAAGTGTGGCGATATGATGGGGCAGAATTAATATTTTATCAGTTGCAGTCTGATAAATATGTAGCAGTCGATCGCTCTTCGATCTTCCCGATATTAGCTCCGGCTAGAGTGCTGAAGTCTATCGCAGAGTGTCAAACTGAAGGTGTAAATCAGGCGGTGAAAAATTTACGCAAGTGGGTTCGAGAAAATCTCTAATACGATCGTTCAGTTGGTTTTATTATAAATAGATAAATGGACTCAGTAATCTTAGCCAAATCTGCTATATATGTTTAATAGTCTCGACCCGATTTGGCTATTTTTAGGCGGTTTAGTCATTCGGTATGGAGGCGAATTACTCAAAATTATCATTCAGTTTGGACTGCAACGAGTGTTGTGCCAAATTACGATCGCCGAAACCAATCCGATTTATAGTGCCATTTGTTGGGAACTAGAGCGGACTGGCAAAGTGTATGATTTTAGCGAACTGATTTATACTTCGACACCGTTAGTACCACCTGCGATCGAATCCCCAACTCTCAAAACTAGACTCGAACCGCGTGCGGGTTGGATTGGCGTGGGTTATCGGGGGGCATATATCGGCATCCATCGCCACGATGTTAAAGTTACCGATTTGCAAAATACCCAGCTCCTCACGTTGGCGACATTGCGCTGGTGGCAGCCGCAAATGCTAGCATGGCTGACTGATATTGAGACAAATTACAATGTCGAGGCTCCTTTAATCGTCCGGCTGATTGGTGGGACAATTTCGATCGTGCGAACTCAAACCAAGCGACGACGGGAAACTCTCGCCCTCGATCCTATTACCGAAACCGAATTATTCACCGATCTCGATCGATTTCTCGCCAGTCGCGATCTTTATCGACAACGGGGGATTCCGTGGCGGCGGGGATATCTGTTCTACGGCCCCCCAGGTACGGGTAAAAGCTCGCTGATTCAGGCGATCGCTAGTTTTTATGGTCGGCAGCTTGTATCGCTCTCTCTGACCGATATGGACGATAGCGCGCTGCTGCGGGCGTGGTCGGAAATTACGGCAACTTCGATCGTCGCCCTCGAAGATATCGATAGTGTCTTTACTGGGCGCAAGCCTTTGGGAGAGCTATCGTTTAGCGCGTTGCTCAATACCCTCGATGGCGCGGGAGCCGTCGAGGGCAGTATTACGATTTTGACGACTAATCATCGCGAACAGCTCGATCCCGCCCTGATTCGTCCGGGTAGGTGCGATCGCGCGTTCGAGCTAGGTTATCTCAATGCCCAAAGTTGCACTAAAATGTTTTTGTGTTTCTTTCCCGATTCCCATTTAGCTGCAAAAATCGGTCGGGAGTTGGGTAATTATCGAGTTTCGCCTGCGGCTTGGCAAAATTATCTTCAGCGTCAGGATAGTGCAGCGGCGGCGGTACTTAATTGCGATTTTGCCGAGTTGCAAGTTGTCGATTGAATTTTATCGTACCGATTCTAAAGTTTTAAATTGCCGAGCGAACATATCCAAAAACAGGCAGCGGGGCAACTTACAACTGAGCCGCAAACAATCTCGATCGATTGGGGCATTCTAAAGAGATACACGATCGATATTGCCAGAGGTTGAGACGAAATGACTAAATTGCTAATTGGGGTGGGGTCATTTGGCGGCACGATCGTGGGGAGTTATATTCCGAGCCTGTGGGGTGAAGATTCATTTTCACTAGTTGGAATTCTGTTTACGATTATCGGCGGTGTAGTGGGGATTTTATTGGGTTATCAATTAGCCAAAAGGTTGGGCTTTACCTAAATCGACTCTTGCCGTTGGCGTAGCCGATCGAAGATAATCGCTCCTAAATGAGTACCATTAAATATATGACTTACAGAAGATCCGACACAATCTAATGGAGATTTTTCGATCGACTAGCTCTAATTTAGCACTGGGAAGGAAGTATGACGATCGATTCGGACAACGATGGTAAAATTATCGAATCTTGGTTTAAAAATGCCGCCCCCTGGATCGTTGCAATTGCAGAACGGCAAATCGAAAGTCGCAACCTGATAACAGATCGATCGATCGTCGATGCTGTCGTCAGTCGTGGTGGTAAGACAGTGCTAGATTTGGGTTGCGGTGAAGGTTGGCTGACACGAGCATTGGTAGATCGGGGGATGAATGTCGTCGGTACCGATACGATCCCAGCATTGATCGATCGCGCCAGCACGATGGGAGCGGGTGAATTTGAAGTGGCTACTTATGCCGAGATCGCCGCTGGTAAGTTAGCGAAAAAATTTGATGTGGTAGTTGCCAATTTCTCACTAATTGGCAAGGAATCTGTGGAAGGTTTATGTCGATCGATGCCATCATTGCTGACCGATCGTGGTACATTCATCGTGCAAACTCTACATCCAACGATTGCGAACGGCGATCTTCCCTACATCGATGGCTGGAGAGCTTCCTCTTGGGATGGGTTTAGCGATGAGTTTACCGATCCCGCTCCGTGGTATTTTCGGACTTTAGCCACCTGGATCGAACTTTATACCGCCAACGGACTCTCGCTAATTGAAATCTGCGAACCCATCCATCCGCAGACAGGTCAACCCGTTTCGGTAATCTTAATTGGTGGTTTGTCAGGTTAATGTTGCCGTTGGCGTAGCCGATCGAAGATAATCGCGCCTGAATAGGTACCATTAAATAAATGACTTACAGGAGATCCGACACGATGCAATTTCGCAAACTCGGCAATGGTGGATTGGTAGTTTCCGCTCTGGGATTAGGCTGCATGGGGATGTCCGGCGTTTATGGTGCTGCGGATGAAACAGAGGCGATTGCTACCATCCATCAGGCGATCGATCTGGGTGTCAATTTTCTCGATACGGCTGATGCGTATGGTGCTGGGCATAATGAAACATTAATTGCTAAAGCTATTAGCGATCGTCGCGACAAGGTAATTATCGCCACCAAATTTGGACTCAGCGATATCAGTACGGGCGGATATACCATCCCCGTTAACGGTCGTCCTGAGTACGTGCGATCGGCTTGTGAGGCTAGTTTGCGGCGGTTGGGAGTAGACACAATCGATCTTTACTATCAGCATCGCGTCGATCCTCATACCCCGATCGAAGCCACAATTGGCGCGATGGCGGAGCTGGTAAAAGAGGGTAAAGTCCGGTTTCTGGGCTTATCCGAGGCATCCGCACAGACGATTCGCCGCGCTCATGCAGTGCATCCGATCGCCGCATTGCAAAGCGAGTATTCGCTCTGGAGCCGCGATGTGGAAGCTGAAATTTTGCCGACTTGTCACGAACTTCAGATCGGGTTTGTGCCCTGGAGTCCCCTCGGACGGGGCTTTCTGACTGGGGAAATTAAGACTTTTGAGGATTTAGATGCCAATGACTGGCGACGTGTCTCGCCGCGATTTCAGGGCGATAATTTTGGGCGAAATTTAGATTTAGTCGCGCAGATTAAGCAAATGGCTAGTGCTAAAAATTGTTCGCCCGCACAACTAGCGATCGCCTGGTTGCTCGATCGCGGCGATGATATCGTCCCGATTCCAGGTACCAAGCGCGTTGCTTATTTACTCGAAAATCTCGGCGCATTGGATGTTAAATTAACCGATCGAGAACTGGCTCTCATCGATGCTGTCTTGCCTAAAGGAGCCGCTGCTGGCGATCGTTATCCCGCTGCAATGATGCAAATGGTTGATTTATAGCCTCACATCTTGCATCATTGCGGTGAGGCACAAGATCCCCGACTGCTTGGAGAAGTCGGGGATCTGGATCGCTAGCAATTCAACATCATCAGATCGCCACTTTCAAATATTACTGGATCGGCACCGAATTTTGCTGTGAAGTCGATCGCACAGATCGATTATGTACCAATTTTAGCCAACTACTATAAATTTCTGCCAAAACGGTAAAAACGTTTCTTACAGTGATGTTGACTACAGCGGTATGGATAGATATTGAGGAGGGAAACTATTTTTTCCCATCTATTCTTGCGACGATCTCGACGGATGCGATCGGTGCCACATTTGGGACATTTTCGATCGGTTTTAACCCAAGTGTTTAGAAGCATTTTTATAGCACCCGATAAGATGAACGATAGATTATAGCTGTGCGATCGCCAGACAGTGGATATCTAGCTCAGACTGAAAACGCATCGATCGTCTACAGACGTAATCGATTGTAGAGCAAATTTAGTCATTTAACTCGCTCGAACGAGATTAAATTTGCAAATCTTTAGTCATAACACTCTTGACAAAATTCTAAATAGTAGTTTTCTATCCTAAATCTAGCTCGAAGCAGGCTACTGCAATGGTGACGATGTTCGTAGTTGAGCATCGATTTACCCTTCCGGCAGACTACTAGTAACATTTGGCGGTGTTAAGGTGTCCACCTTATGATGCCCAGTTCGATCGCGTTACTAACATCGGGAGCATCTCAACCGAGCGTTCGATCGAATTTAACCGCTGCCCCACCGATCGCCGCCTAGATGTTATAGTTAATGCCGGGATTCGTCGATGCTCCACAAGAGCAACCCAGTCAACGAATACCAGTCCAAATTTACCCGTCATTGGCACATGTCTACATTTCCGATCGTGCCGCATTTGAGTGGTTATTGGCAAGATGCATTTAATTTAAAGCAACATCTTCACCAATTTTTAGATATCGATGCCGCACAGCTAGAATCAAAATTTGCCACTGCTTTACAAGATTTAGCCGAATTAGGACGACGCGATTTTAATTGGGATGATGCCAGTAAATTTTATCGCGATCGGGTGGGTGAAGCTTATTTATTTGAATTGGCAACTTGGCATTTAACTAGTACCGATTATATTGGCGATACATTACGGTTGATTGGAGATCGAGCGCGGGGGAGAGTCTTAGATTTTGGCGGGGGAATTGGCACTCATGCGATCGCATCGGCGTTATGTCCCGATGTCAGTCACGTTGTTTATTGCGATATCAATCCTGTTAATTATAATTTTGTCAAACACCGGATTCGACAATTAAATTTAGAGTCAAAAATTACTTGTTGCATGGAATTAGATCCATCTGCAAAATTCGATACGATTACTTGTTTTGATGTGATGGAACATTTACCAGAACCGAGTCAACAACTATTAAAGTTTCACGAACTTTTGACAGATCCAGGCAGTATGATTACTAACTGGTATTTTTCTAAAGGAGCCAACCAAGAATTTCCCTTCCATTTAGACGATTCGGCAACTATCGATCGCTTTTTTAAAGTTCTCCAAGCTAACTTTCTCGAAGTTTTTCATCCCTATTTTATCACCACTCGGTGTTATCAAAAGATGTAACGACAACCGAGCCGACTAGCCAACTTTCTCCTCCACCCGATATCATAGAGATAACTGTATTTCCACAACATCGATCGTATGGTTAATACTCAAATCCGTCCCATCACCATTGACGACTATCATCGGATGCTTGAGAGTGGCATCGTTCAGAATGGTGAGCGAGTAGAATTAATTTCAGGGCAAATTTTCAATATGGCAGCAAAAGGCACTCGACATACTGTTTCTACTACCGAATTAATGAGTGAGTTGTTCGCGATCTTGGGGCGAAGAGCTAAAATTCGTTGTCAGGATCCGATTACTCTGCCTAATCATAGCGAACCAGAACCAGATATTGTCATCGCCAGACTCAGAGCAGATAACTACGTTAATAGTCATCCCACGCCTACCGATATTATCCTCGTAATTGAAGTCGCCGACTCGACACTAAACTTCGACCGCAATACCAAAGCAGCTCTCTATGCAGCGGCGGGAATTAGTGAATATTGGATTGTTAATTTAGTAGATAATCGCCTTGAAATATACCGTCAACCCGAAAGCTCGATCTATACTAGTACTCAAATTATCATTCCACCTCGATCGATTAATCTGCCACACTTTTCAGAAGTTAATCTCGATCTTACTACGATCTTTCCACCACAAATTACTTAACCTGCCCTAAAATATGTACTTAAAAAGCTCCCTAAGGAGCTTTTATTATCGACTATAATTTGGTAATTCAACCAAATATAGATCCGATTCATCAGTTAGAATCTATATGCACCGCCAAAGCTAAAATATCCATTGTCTTTGAATTTATAGTTAGCATTGAGCGCGATACTGTCGGTAATATTATAATCAGTACCAGCTTCAAAATAGATGCCAGATCCTAAGTTTATCGAACCACTACCACCGGGGCCAGTAGCGGAAAGAGAAGCACCTAAATAACCAATCCCAGCATAGGGAGCAAATTGAGTGCTAGGAAGGCTGAAGTCATAAGTAGCACTCGCACCATACACAGATAACGTAGCACTTGTCGAACCAGATGAGGCACTAGCAAATTGAAAAAACGGTCTAGCCGAAATACTATCTGCAACTTTAAACTTAGAATTCACACCGTAAAAAGTTGTGCCGCCAATGGAACTGAGGCTCAGACCTACATAGCTAGTTTTTTCTTGTGCGCTTGCACCGCCAGCCGATAGCAAAGTACAAGATACTGTTAATAACGAAGCTACTGCAAAAACCGATTTTTTGAAGATCATAACTGAACCGGGGTTAAAATTACATAAGTAATTCCACTATAATCCTTAGATATTCGATTGTCAATAGCTAGTCGATCGCTAGCTTTGCAACTAAATATTGAAGATCGAAACAGACACTTTTGTGCATACCAGCCGCCGGAGCTTGTTAACAATCGAAATACAAAATACTGTCGATTATGATGAGGGATAAAGCTACTGAAGATTCAACCAAAAATGTCGTGCCAAATCCTCATCCTGCTGTCTGAAAATCACGGTCGAACGAACGAGTTAACCAGAGAAACTAAATTTAATTAGCAGTCTTTATCTAGCCTGCTAACCCCACAAAATCGCGAATTACTTTATTAATGCCATTAGTTACTCTAAAGAGCTTATCAAAGTCAATTTTGTCGGCAGTGTCGCGATCTGTGTGATAATCGGGATAGCGAAAAGGTGCGGTATCGGTAATCATCAATGCTTGATAACCCTGTTGCCAAAACGACCAATGATCCGACCAACCGACCCCCGGAATTACATTGGGTAAAGCTACACCTTCGGAGGGAAACTTGACTTGAGCGCGAAAAGATCGCATCGTATTGCGGAGTAATTCTCGCGAATCAATATTCCCCACGAACCCGATAAAATTGCCTCGGTTGGGATATAATAAGCTCAGTGGTGGCGGATATTTTTGGCTATTTGCTGCGTTGCTAAAGTAGCCTAATGTCTCTAAGCTAAACATACCCACAATTTTATCGCCGCGCGCTTTAGCTGCTTGGGCATATATTAGGCTCCCCATGTCCTTCGTCCAGAAGTAGGGCGGTTCTTCGTTGGTAAATTCGACGAATCTTAGGGTTCGCAGGGGTTTTGTCCCGGCGAATTCTCGTGCGAGGGCGAGGACTGCGGCTGCGCCAGTACCGTTATCATTTGCGCCAGGACTGGTAAAAGCACTGTCGTAATGTCCGCCAATGACCAGAATTTCGGCGGCGCGACTGCTACCGAGGATTTCGACTTCGAGGTTGCTGAAGGTTTTGCCGTCAATGGTGTATTGCTGTTCGCGGACGGTATATCCCGCCTGTGTTAATTCGCGATCGAGGAAGTCTTTGGCAGCAATTAGGTTCTGATAGTTGCTCTGGTTCCGTCGTCCGATTTTGACGGCGAGGGTTTCGACATCGCTCTTGAGGCGACCTTTTAAAGCAATTTGGGCGGCTGTCAGCGGCGGTAAGGCTTGAGTGTAACTCTCTCCTGGCATCCACACCATTAACGACCAGCCAAAGATGAGCAGGGAGATAATAATTACGGCGAGAATGGCTAATCTTTGGAGGGATGCACGATCGATAAGTTTGAGCTTCACAGTTATTGTATATAGGACAGCACAAACCTATCCAGTGACTATAATATCATCGATCGTGCTTTTTGGAAAGCAGCCTCAATTTGCCTGAAAAATCCAAGATTTATAACTATCCCCTATTCCCTATTCCCTATTCCCTATTTGGTCAATCGTTCGATCTGGTTAAATTCTCTATTTACGGCTTCCCAGCGTTGTTGGTTGTGAGGATCGATTTTAAGCGATGCTTTGAGATACGTGCGTGCTAAATGGAGTTGAGTGCGTTGCTTGACTAAATCTTGTGCGTATTTGAAATAAACTTCCGATTGCTTGCGCGATATTTCTTGACAGTTGGGGATGACTTTTACTAACAGATCGATCGTTGAAACAGCTTTGGTAAAATTGTCTTGGCGCATTAATTTTTCCAAGCTTTCAAAAATTTCTTGTTTGAGCTGTAAATCTGCTGGCGAAATTGGCTCGATAACATAACTAACTCGCACGGAAGTAGCTCGATCTTGACTATCGACATTAGTAGCGGTATTTTTATTAAGATTATCAGTTGTCGTTCTAGCTGCTACTAATAGTAATTGATATGCTTGATTGAGAGTATTAAATCGATCGCGAGCAGTCGGATCTTCGGGATTGAGATCGGGATGCATTGATTTAGCCATCTGACGATAGCTAGCTTTAATTTCATCGATCGATGCTGACGGATTCAATCTCAATAAATTATAAGCTTGTTCGAGCGTAATATTACTACTAATCATCTGAAAAATGCTCGTTAATGCAGCTTCTCAATCGGAGAATTGCAAATATATTATAATCGATCTTCTGGCGAGATTGCC
>NZ_JANYJC010000047.1 GCF_025361915.1 Chamaesiphon sp. GL140_3_metabinner_50 | reverse complement strand
ATAGACGATCGGTTCTTCGTTAGGAAATTGACAGTAAACATAAGAAGTAGGTCTTTGGATATTATCACAAAGAACATAATATATTTCTTGTCGATCGCCCTGAAAAATCTGTACGGGAGAAACATTTAATCCTGGCTTGATATTTTCAATGTCCTCTACTAGAGAGTGAAGATTAAATCCAGGTGCTAGCCTATAATCTGCTTTGTAATTACTAAAAATCAAGAGTTCTTCAGATATCTTAAATGGAAAATTTTCAGCTATTTCCCATCTAGGATAATGTGTTCTTGCTTGCCAATCTATATCTTCGCCTAAGTCGTAATAATTGCAGTAGTGAAAATGAAGCCAGTCAAAAATATATCTGAATGAATGCTCTATAAAGTCACAGTAAGTTCTAAGCAATCCATTTTTTTTCTTCCAGTATTGCTCTCTTATTTCTGGTAACTCTATGCTAAATTTTTGATAGCCAATATTAAACAGCACGCTAATAATCAATTCCGAATCTTCTCTGACCTTTTTATTCTCTACGTCATTTAAAATCCATTCTGCTCTCCACTCAGATGGATGAACCCGTCCATATTTAGCTGGAATAACAGTACCATGATTGCAATAAAGCTCGTACCCATCGGCAAATTTAATTGCTGCCTTACCTTCTGCGTGGGGAACCAACTCTCGATCGAGATATAATTCACAAGGTCGATCGATAATTAGACAAATCTTTTCATAAGTTATTAAATAAGTGCATTCTTCACACAATGCTTTAAGAATAACCCATATTTCCATAGCAGCATCATTACTAATATAGCTAATGTGAAAATCATAAATCCAAGAGTTTGTGAAGTACAGCTCATATTCTATTATTTTATGAAAATTAATGTTGTTGTCCCAATGGACACCATAAAGATGCGGTTCATATAAAATACTGCACAATTTTCCAAATACTTCGCCTATGTTAGCTGCAAGTAATGGAGTACTTTCTAGTGCAATTTGAAAATCTAAATCAGCTTCAGTTACTGGTTCTATTGCATCCAAAATTTTCAATAATTTATCACCTAGCGTTACCTTCAGTCGAAGATAGACATTATACTCATCTTTATCCGGTACTAAATCAAAAATCTGACTTTGTTCTAAAGATGGGCTACTGAGGAAAAATATTTCGGGCGGAGGTAGATCGATCGCACGGTAAGCATCGATAACTGCTTTGGTGGCTTTAGCTCGATCGACTGGTTCGGTGGAAAAGATGATTTTATCCCACTTGTTTATATAGCGATCGATAATAGTTTTATATTCATGCATGATATTATGGAAAATACCCGACTTCTTCAAGAAGTTGGGTATCTAATGGTGTTGATAAGTACGTATTTAGAAAGCGAAATAAATCGATGAGTTTAAATTGGCAATCAGCACGTTCTAATGTGGCAAATTGGCGAGATCGAGTGTTGCTGTTACCGTTGGTGGTAAAGTTTGATATTTACTCAAGGCTTGACGGGTAGCGGCGACGCTACAGGCTAGCGCGATCCGCTCTTGCTGTAGAATTCCAACAATCAGATCGGGTTGAGAACTATCGATGACGGGTAATTGGTGCAAACCTCTGGCTGTCATCCGATCGATAGCTTCGGCGATCGGTTCGTCGATATCGGCATAAAATAAATGTTTGGTACAAATACTGCCGATGGTGCTATTCAGGAGGAGATCGGGTTGGAGAGCTACTTCGGCTTGGGCAATTGCCCGACTGACATCGTGGAGCGTAACGATTCCGACTAGTTCTTCACGATCGTCGATTACCAGCGCGCTGTGACAGTTATTTTGAGTTAATTTCGAGCCTGCTGCAAGTAAATCTAATCGCTCGGATAACCGGACGTAATGACTATCCATCGCATCTCGCACGCGTAAATTTCGGAGAATATCGAGATCTCGATCTGGTTGAACGCTTAGAGCTAATTTATCTAATTTATCTGGCGATTTAGATTTGGGGTTCATCCGTTCGATCGCCCAAATACTCAACCCCACACATGCCATTACGGGGAGGACGATCCGATAGTCGCGGGTTAGCTCGAACATGAGTAGAATCGCCGTTAAGGGTGCCCTAGCACTACTCGCTAGTACCGCAGCCATTCCGACCATTGCATAGGCTGGCGGAGCTGCTATCTGGCTGCTCAGAGCGGGGAACAGTAAAACTAAAGACTTACAATAAATCGTGCCCATCGTCGCCCCTAGAAACATCGAGGGAGCAAATAAACCGCCGACTAAACCACTGCCCAAACTGATGGCTGTGAGCAACATTTTAATGACTAAAATCGAGGCAAGCAGCAGCACCGAAAATTGAACATCTTGCAACATCGCTTCGATCGTTTCGTAGCCGATGCCTGTGACTTGGGGAAACTTTAACGCGACAACGCCGACGATCGCACCACCCAGCACTGGAGTCAAGCAGCGAGGTATTTTACCCAACCCGGCTAAGTAACTGACATTGCCACTAAAAGCTGCTCTGGCAAAATCGACAGTCTGAGTGTAGGCAAACGATACCACACTCGCCAATCCACCCAATACTAAATATAGCGGTAGCTCGAATAAACTTTTGACCTCATACACGGGTAATGCAAATGCAGGTCTGGTACCCAAGCCAATTTGCGCCACTAGTGAGGCTACTACAGCAGCCAATACCACCACGCTGACTGCTGAAGTTGCAAAAGTTGTCCCCAGTACGATTTCTAGGGCAAAAAACACGCCTGCGATCGGGGCATTAAATCCGGCTGCAATTCCCGCCGCCGCACCCGCACCCAATAATAGCCGCTGCCGTTCCTGAGATGCATGTAACGCCTGCCCCAAAAACATTCCCAAATTTGCCCCAATTTCGACACTCGGCCCCTCTGGCCCCAGCGAGGCACCCGTTCCTAGCGATACCGAGGCTGCGACCATTTTCACTAGCCCCCGCCAGGGTGTCACCTTACTGCCTGCTTGAGTGGCGGCAATCATCGAATTCATATTCGGCCCAAAATCCTGCCAGTACCACCGCATAATTCCCACGACGATCCCACCCAAGATCGGGATGAATGCCAACAGCCACGTTCCCGCGATCCCCTGCATTTTTAGTCCGTCGATCGTATCGACTACTAATGTATGAGAAGAACTATGGAACAGATCGATCAGATAGTGAAATAAAACTACCCCTAATCCAGCGGCACCACCAATCAGGACGGATAGCAACATCACTACCAAGCCAG
The DNA here is from genome assembly GCF_025361915.1 of Chamaesiphon sp. GL140_3_metabinner_50. GTDB lineage: Bacteria > Cyanobacteriota > Cyanobacteriia > Cyanobacteriales > Chamaesiphonaceae > Chamaesiphon. Next base: position 333 of record NZ_JANYJC010000047.1, on the reverse strand, counting down.
GAGAAGGTTCGAGTCGATTGAGTTTAGCAGTCAGGCGCGAGAGCACTGGTGTCAGGGGGGACACGGAAGATGGCGGAATTACTGTCATGGATAACGCCAGAACTATGAGAGGGTGATTAAATTTTGTTAACTTAATTGTAATATTTATTTGGAACGAATGGGGATCGATTATGGGAGATGGGAGCGGGGAGATGGGAGATGGGAGCGGGGAGATGGGAGATGGGAGATGGGAGATGGGAGTAAGGAGTAAGGAGTAAGGAGTAAGGAGTAAGGAGTAAGGAGTAAGGAGTAAGGAGTAAGGAGTAAGAAGTAAGGTACACGCAGTATCTATTC
>NZ_JANYJC010000043.1 GCF_025361915.1 Chamaesiphon sp. GL140_3_metabinner_50 | reverse complement strand
TGTCTACTTACAGCCCAGTGAATCGCGAGTGGCGATGCCAGTTTTGGAATTAGTACCAGTGGCAATTTTACAAAGTTCTTTTTGTTGAACCTTGCCTAAAATCGCATCGGTAAAGTCTGCGCCCGCAATATTAACATCTTTAAATGTCGATCGCAGCATCATTGCTTCAGTGAAAACAGCATCGCTCAAATCGGCACCCACAAACCGCACTTGGTCGAGTAAACCTTGAGAAACATTCGCCCCGTGAAGATTGGTACGGTTTAAGGTGGACGAGCTGATGACTACGCCTGTGAGGTCTGCCCCAGAAAAGTTGGTATCATCTAACTTGGCAGTGGTGAATACTGCCGTCTGAAGGTTTTTCCCAGAAAAGTCTTCCCCGTTGAGTTCGGCATTATCATAGGAAAGTGACGGACTGTATTGAGAAGTTCCTCCCGCCGCAATTGCGTTACTCGGAAAAAATATTAAGATCGAAGCAAAAATTAAGGCGATAATAGTAGGCATGTTTTCCAGTAAACAACGAGCGGCGATCGAGTAAAGCTAATGCTACTGTAAGGTGTAAGTTCTACAACTAGTGCAGAAATTCTGACGGGTAACACTCGCTCAGGATTTTTACAATCCTTAACATCCACAGTTTATCCTAAAATTTGGACTGACGATCGATCTAGTTCTGTTTGAAAAGGCAATGTATTTGGGGAAAATCCCAACTCCCATCTCCCCGCTCCCATCCCTAAAATATGCCCAAATTACTAATTAACTGGGTTTTGAATGCGATCGCGTTTTTAATTACGCAGCGGATTGTCAATTATTTTCTACCAGGACAGTTTCGGATTCAAGATTTTGTCACGGCTCTAATCGCCGCTTTATTGCTGGGTTTAATTAATAGCACTGTCCGCCCAGTCTTAAAATTATTAACTTTCCCATTGACAATTTTGACATTAGGACTATCATCATTAGCAATTAATGTGGCCTGTTTGATGTTTGTGGCAAGTTATGTGCCAGGGTTGCAGATTAATGGCATCGTTCCGGCGATTGCTGGTTCGATCGTGCTATCGATCGTCTCAACATTAATTCACTGGATATTTAATTAGTCGCTCGCTCGTTTACGACCTGCAATAAATCCCCAGATCGCACATCACACAGCCACTAACCAAAAGGTCGATTAAGATCGGGTTTTATCATTACATCTTCGAGCAAAATTATATGCCGATCGTTAACAGACAGAAATTACATCTTGATTTCTTATTAGCTCTTAAAGGGGCGATTTCCCTATTCAGAGATCCGACCCAAACGGAGTCTGTCTATGACATTGAAGATGGTTTGCGAAATACCAAAGCCACTCAACTAGCACTGGAATTTGTCAAATCTGACCCTGCTGTCGATCGCATTATTACCGAAAGATATACCCCACCTCCGGTAGACATAGATGCTCTATATACCCTGCCTACAGATTCTCTCGGTCATCATTATGCTGCTTATATTAAAGAATCTAACTTCGACCCTAATTTCTACCGCAAAGTTGAGGTAAAGGATGATATTAGCTACATGTTTTTACGCTTGCGCCAAACACACGATATTTGGCACATCGTTGCGGGATTTGGTACCGATGTCGCTGGAGAACTGGGTCTAAAATCCTTTGAACTCGCCCAAACTCATCGCACGATGTCTTTAATCCTCCTCACAGGTGGACTTCTGAGCATATTAACTAAATCCCCAGCAGATTTGAATAATGCGTTGGAATGCGTTGCTTTAGGCTATCGTAGTGGTGCAAAGGCACAGCCATTACTATCACAAAAATGGGAAGAGCAATGGTCGAAGCCTCTGAGTGATTGGCGTGCAGAATTAGGAATTGAAGTCACAAAAGTCTACATTCCATAGCCAATTTTTATCGGTTCTGAGGAAGCGAAAATTTAGCCCAGGTGGTTTGGATCTGGCATGTAAAAATTAAATCGAGCTAGATAATTTTAAGTATCTAGCTCGACTTTTAACTAATTTCGTCGATTTTACCATTGAAACCCGTGTAATTTGGGTAGGGGTGCCGAGGTGGATGTTGCCTTTAATAAGCGGGGAATTTTACCGCTATCATAAACGCGAAATTCACTTGCGACAGTCGCTTCCAGGTCGCGGACGGCTTGATTCATCACCACAGACCCATTTCGATCGGAAACAGAACGATGGAATGTCCCCCTGGGAATTCGGAGAATTTCGCGATCGGTCTCCAAGCGCACAATATGATACGGATAGTTCCAAGTAAAATTGACTAAATAGAATGTCCTTCCCCCCGATATCGCTAAGAGATTGTCTTCTTGGTGAGGATGAAGATAAAATTGCCAGTAACCGCGATCGCTATCGGGTGGACTGGTGGCTGGGCCTGTATGAACTACCAAGTCGCGAACGTTTGATTCGGGAACGGTAATATCGAAAAAGCGAACGCTGGGCGTATCGCGGAACTTTTTGTAGCTGACCATTTCAAACACGATCGTACCTCACACAAAATAATAATGTCTATTTACCAATGAGCGTCGCACATCCAAGTTTAGCAAACCGTCAATTTTGAACCTTTTGCCGCTCTTACTTTCTATTTTAAGATTTGAAATTAGCGATTGGGCAAATTTAACCCAGATCGTTACTGGGAGTGTGGGAACGATAGGTTACATCCGAGCGTCATAATTACAAAGATGGGTTGCATCGGTGGGTGTGTGAAATTATAAAGAATTCCTAACGATTATGAATAGACTGGTGCTGGCTTGTTTGGGGATGGCGACGATTGTACTGGTGCAACCTGTTACGATCGCGGCTGAGATAAATAACGATACAATTTCGGCATCTGTGCGGTTTTTATCTGCTGGAGTAAGTAAGTATAATAGCGGCGATAAGCAGGGTGCTTTGGCTGATTACAACCAAGCGATTCAGCTCAATCCTGCTTATGCTTTGGCGTATGTAAATCGCGGCGTACTGAAATCGGCATTGGGAGATCGTCAAGGTGCAATGACGGATCTCGATCGAGCGATTGCACTCGATCGCAAATTCGCTCAAGCTTATAATAATCGCGGTGCGGTTAAGTATGAATTAGGTAATAAACGTGGCGCAATCGATGACTATACTCGCGCGATTGCCGTTGCCCCAAAATTTGCCCAAGCTTATTACAATCGCGGTGCGACTCGATCGGAATTAGGCGACGGGGGTGCTTTAAGTGACTTGAATCAGGCGATTGCCCTCGACCCGAATTATGGAGCGGCTTACTACAGTCGCGGCATAGTCAGAGCGGCTTTAGGCGACAAACGCGGTGCGATTTCCGATTATACTCGCACGATTGAGATCGATCCGAATAATGCTAGTGCTTATTACAACCGGGGGGCGATTGAATCTGAATTAGGTGAAATTCATGCAGCTTCTGTCGATTACGAACGAGCTGTGGCACTCGATTCATACTACGAGAATAAAGACTACCGAGTTGCGAAGACTTATTATAGTCCGATCTTTATTTATAGTCCTTATTATATCGGCGGTTACTATCACCAGGGTAGCGTTGTTTATTACAATCAGTTCATTTTTTCTAGCCCTGTATATGTAAATACTTCTTACAGTCGACAGCAGATTAATAACAACTCTACTCCCATCATTCAAGTCAACCAACAACGGCGGAATGAGGGCGGGAACAGTACGATTATTATCAATAATACTACCACCTCAACCAATCGACAAGTCACACCGGGTGGCACCAGCTCGTCGCGAGAAAATCGTCGGGTAATTATTAATAATTCATCAAATTCACAGGTAAATATTCGAGAAAATCGCACCACGCGCGATCGGACTAATACTCAAACTAATATCCCGACACCCCAAGTAACAACTAGTCCGCCAACGCTCGAAACAGTCAATATCCGAGAAAATCGTACCACTGGCGATCGCACTCGGCGTAATATAAAAACCGATCGGACGAATGTACGGGTTGATGTTACTGTGCCCCAAGTAACTACGAATACGCCGACGCTCGAAACAGTTGATGTGCGAGAAAATCGTACCACTCGCGAACATCCCGATCGCAGTAACGAACGAGAAGCGATTAGCAATCCCGGCATTCGTATCAAAACTGCGCCTAGTCGAGAACGAAACCCCAGACGGCGTGGGGAATAGGGAATAGGGGATAGGTAATAGGTATTAGGTATTATCAAACCTTTACCCTTTAACCTTTACCCCTACTTCACTATTTAACTTAACTGCAAACTAACTTACTGCTGACCGCCGCATTCGGGACAGAACTTATAATTAACGGTATGAATTACGCCGCAATGACCGCAATGAATTGATAATGCTCCAGAACTGGCGCGTTTTGGTTTGGCAAGTCCGACCATTTCGGCATTAGATTTCCCTGTGGGTACCATCGGGTAACAATTTTCATTGCGCTTGACTAGCGCATTGAGTAAAACAGGGCCATCGTGCGCTAGCATTGCCGCGATCGCAGCGGGTAGATCTTCCCGACTATTAACTGTCATTCCCTTAATGCCATAAGCTTGCGCTAACAGCATAAAATCGGGCATAGAGGGTGCCATTTCCGAGGAAGAGTAGTTTTCTTTGTAAAAGGCTTCTTGCCACTGTCTGACCATGCCCTGCCAGCCATTGTTAATGATGACAATTTTGACGTTCAAGCCGTATTGTTTGAGCGTACCGAGTTCCTGAAGATTCATCTGGAAACTGGCATCGCCGCTGATACAGATAACTTGCTCGTTGGGAAGTGCCATCTGCACGCCCATTGCTGCGGGTACGCCAAATCCCATCGTTCCCAAGCCAGCACTCGAAATCCAGTGGCGGGGGAGGTTATTGAGGAATTGCGCCGACCACATTTGGTGTTGACCGACATCGGTTGTATAGTAAGCGTCTGGAGCCTGACGGCGACACTCGACGACGACTTCTTGAGGTGCGAGTAAACCCTCATAGCTGGGTGCAACTAGCGGATTATCGGCGCGCCAACCGGAGATCGTCTCTAACCACGATCTAGTTTGCTCGGAATTACCGCCTAAACCTAGTTCCCGAATGCGCTGGAGCAGTTGAATTAAAACCTGTTTGACATCGCCGACGATCGGGATATCTGGGGTGCGATTTTTACCGACTTCAGCGGGATCGATATCGATGTGGATGACTTTAGCGGTAGCGGCAAACTCTTCTAATTTACCAGTCACCCGATCGTCGAATCTCGCACCGACAGCAATTAGTAAATCGCAATCAGTCACCGCCCAGTTGGCATAAGCGGTACCGTGCATTCCCAACATCCCGACAGAGAGCGGGTGTAGTTCGTTAAAGGCACCTTTGCCCATCAGGGTAGTAGTCACGGGGATTTGGAACAGTTCGGCGAGTTGTTTGACTTCTTCGTGCGCGCTAGCCGAAATTGTCCCACCGCCGATGTAGAGTAAAGGCTGCCGACTTTTGGCAATTAGTTGAACGGCTTGGTTAATTTGGCGAGGATTGCCGCGTATGGTGGGCTTGTAGCCGGGTAATTTGACGCTACCGGGGGCGACGGGGGTATACTCGCACAACATCGCCCCGATATCTTTAGGAATATCGATTAAAACGGGGCCGGGACGACCGGAAGCCGCGATATAGAAGGCTTCGGCGACGATCCGCGCCATGTCTGCGGGGTTGCGGACGACGTAAGAATGCTTGACGATCGGCAGGGTAATGCCATAGATATCTGTCTCCTGAAAGGCATCGGTACCGATCGCGTAACTGGGGACTTGTCCGGTGACAATTACCAGCGGAATTGAGTCCATCTGCGCCGTGGCAATGCCTGTAACCAGATTTGTAGCTCCGGGGCCAGAAGTAGCAAAACACACCCCTACCTGCCCTGTCGCGCGGGCATAACCATCGGCGGCATGTGCGGCACCTTGTTCGTGACGCACGAGGATATGCTTAATTTTGCCTGCGGCTTCAAAGCGATAAATTTCATCGTAAATGGGGAGAATCGCCCCACCTGGATAACCAAAAATATGCTCTACGCCATGACGATGGAGACTGTCGAGCAACGCGTAAGCACCAGTTTGGGAACGAGAAACTGCTGAAACGATCGGCAATGGTTGGGTAGTTGCTACTTCAATGACACGTTGGGAAACCACGAATAAAACCTCAGGAGATGGGAGGGGGACTGGGGGACGGGGGGACTGGGGGCGAAAAGTGCGGGAACAGGGGCGCGAGCTTTTGGGGGGAAGCTTCCCCCCAAAACGTCGCTTGTTTCCCCAAGTAGAGCACCTTTTCAAGACAGACGGGGGACTGGAGTTGGGAGTTGGGAGTTGGGATACATATATCGAAGTAACAACGCTGACTTTTAGGGGTTGGGTTGAAGACTGGCGAATTTTGTATGTCTGGTTACTGGATGAACTGGGTTGATGTTCTATTATCGATCGATCGATCGACGATGGCGAACGATCGATACATTTATTTTACGCTTGGAAATATCGATCTTCCATAGCTGGGGATGCGATCGGGAAAATTATAGAATCGCGTCTGGGTTGTCCCGATCGAGCGGCTTACCTTTGAGATTGAGCCAATGTTCTCGGTAGAGTAATTCTAGCTGATTTCCAGCTCCTCGAAATAACTTGATTTGACCGAAGATCAGCCCTTGAAATAATCTGTAAAAAGCGAGGCTGAAAATCGCCACGATCATGCCTGTAGCAGTCGAAATTAACGATTCGCTAATTCCTAGCGTCACATTACCACCAGCCGTAGTACCAAGATCGGTGAGTTTAACCCCATTGAGCGATCTAATCAAGCCTAATACCGTGCCCAGTAATCCCAGCAACGGCGCGAGCGCAATGATTGACTCTAGCATCTTGTCACCCTTCCGCATGGTGGCAATTTCTTCCTCAGCGGAAGCTTCTAGGGCGAGTTTGAATGTCTCCGGATCGGGATTTGTCCGCTTGAGTGGTTCGTACAGAAATCTACCAATGGGTTTGCGATTGCGTTCTTGCTTGGCAATTTGAGCGGCGGTATCCCATTCATTATTCGCACTAGCGGCTAGTACGCTTGCGACTAGCTCTTCTTCTTTCCTAAGCGTTTTAAACCAAAACCACAGCCGTTCCAAAATCGTCGCTAAGGATAAAACTGATAGAGCAAACAACGGCCACATTGTTGTGCCACCTTTCTCAAACAGGTCTCTAACATCCATAATTAATCAGTTGACGGTTGACAGTTGACAGTTCGGCTAAGAGTTAATTATTACAGTTAATTGACGCTCGTTCGCGTAGCGTA
>NZ_JANYJC010000042.1 GCF_025361915.1 Chamaesiphon sp. GL140_3_metabinner_50 | reverse complement strand
GTTAGGTATTAGGTATTGGGTACTTAGGTGTTAGTGAATTAGCATGAACGGATCGGCAAGACGAATCCTCAAGCCTAAAGCCTAATACCTAACACCTAACCTATGAAACGTCGTCAAGTTCCCTGGATTTATCAATACTCGCGATTGCTGATTGGATCGACTGCGATTTTAGGCATTTGTGTCACTGCTTACCTGACATGGGTGAAACTTAGCCACAACGGCGTATGCGGCTCCGAGGGCTGTCAGATCGTGCTGGCTAGCCCCTTTGCAAATGTTGGTAATTTTCCCCTGACTGGTTTGGGGTTATTAAGCTACATCGCTGTCGCGGTGATGGCATTTGCGCCAACATTAGTCGATCCTAAAACCAATAAAGCAGCACACAATCAGCTCAACAATCTGACTTGGCTGGGGTTGTTCTTAGCTGGCGTGGGAATGGCGGTATTTAGTGGTTATTTGATGTATTTACTAGCATTTGTCATCAAAGCAGCTTGTCCATTCTGTATCGCCTCAGCGATATTTACATTTGTAATTCTGGGACTGACAATATTTGGACGCGACTGGGAAGATGTCGGACAACTCTTCTTTTCTGGTACGGCAGCGGCTCTGGGCGCGGTGCTAGTATCGCTAGTGCTCTATAATACTGCGGTCGGTGGTGGTGGTACCGAAATTACTGCACTGGCTCCGACTACGGCTCCCGAACCGGGGATCGGTTGGGAAATTAAATCTAAATCTGGTGCTGCGGAAGTCGAATTGGCTACACATCTGACACAGCAAGGAGCCAAGATGTATAGTGCTTATTGGTGCCCTCATTGCTACGAGCAGAAGCAATTGTTTGGTAAGCAAGCTTGGGAGCGAGTTACTAATGTCGAATGTGCTGCTGATGCTAAAAAGAATCCGCAGCCAGAACTCTGCGCTAAAGCTGGTATTAAAGGATTTCCCACTTGGGAAATTAATGGCAAATTATCAGATGGGGGAGTCAAAAAACTAGCCAAACTGGCTGAGTTGACTGGCTATAAAGGTAGTGCGGGATTTAAATACGATAAATTGTTTCAACGCTGATAATTGAGAAAGTTGACATTCGAGCTACTTATCGCCAGCACCAGCCGTTAACAATGAAGTAGTAGATTTAGACAAGCCTTGGCTTGCAGGCACTCGTCAATCGAAACATCGAGCTGTAAAGATGGGTGGTGAGTGCGAATTGACGATCGATGTAAAACTTGTGCGATTGCCACAAATAGTTTATATGTTATGGAATCGCTCATCGTAGTTTAATTCTATTTTATGCTGACAAAAGTACGGTCATTTCGATCGACGATCGTGACATCCATCGCGCTGGCGATTGGGAGTATGGCGATTCCCCTGGCTACAGTTCGAGCCAACCCATCGATCCCCACCAGTGACAACGCCATTTTACCTGGGCAAGCGATCGTCAATAACACGGCTAAACCACTTCGTAATAGCCCTAAATCTCTAGCCGCTGCCGAGCCGCAAATAGAGACGGTTTCGGGCACAGCCGAGACACAGCTAGTCGAATATTTGGCGGCTAATCAGATCGAGTTTTATGGTGCTTATTGGTGTACTCATTGTCAGAAACAAAAATCTTTATTTGGTGCCACTGCTGCGGCAAAATTACTATATATCGAATGTGCCGCCGATGGGGAAAATTCTCAACGACAGTTATGTAAAGACAAGAATATCCAAATGTTTCCCACTTGGGTAATTCGTGGTAAGTATTTTACTGGTACTAAAGATTTAAAAGAGATTGCAGCCTTGGCAGGTTATAAAGGTGACATGAAGTTTAAGTATCGCAAATAGTTCTGAATTTGCTGTTCGATTGTATTAACATTACCCCGATATCTAAATATGAATTACTTACTCAGCTTGTGGCGGTTTCCGATTTTATCATTGCTACTATCATCGTTATTTTTAGGTGCTTTGCCCGTCCGTGCCGAATCAATATCGACACCGAACCAAACCCTGGATCGACAAGTAGATCGATCCTCAACGCAGCCATTAGAAACGAGAATTGCGATCGATCGATTAAACGATCTAGAACCTACCCCCACCCAGATACCGACTAAAATTGCTATCGACCAATCGGTAAAAGTTAACCCGCAATTAGAAAAACAAATTCTAGAAGTTATCCGCCGCAATCCGGCTGTGATGCTAGAAGTCTTGCAAAAATATGCGATCGAACAACAAGCCAAAGAACAAAAAGCCCAAGCCGACGCGATAACATTGGCGCGCAAAGACACCAAATCACTTATCGGCGATTCGCCCACAACTGGAGCTAGCAATCGTCAGATTGTGATGGTGGCATTTTCAGATTTTCAGTGTCCATATTGTGCCACTGCCGATAAAAGTGTCAAGCAGTTTATGGCAAAACATAAAGATAAAGTCACCCTAGTTTATAAATACTTTCCTCTCACCCAAATTCACCCCGAAGCTCTCCCCGCCGCGCGTGCTGCTTGGGCAGCGAATAAACAAGGTAAATTCTGGGAATATCACGATGCTTTGTATACCAATCAAGCTAAACTAAGTGAAGCCTTTTACCTCGAAACTGCAACCAGTCTCAAATTAGATCTTAATAAATTTAATGCCGATCGCAAAATTGCCGATAATGCGATCGTCGAAGACTTTAAACTCGGTCGCAAACTCGGCATCGACGGTACGCCTACTTTTATTATTAACGGCGAAGTCGTCACAGGTGCTGCATCTTTAGCCGATTTAGAAAAAGCCTTAGCGCAAGTTGCTAAGAAATAGGTATTAGGTATTAGGTTTTAGGTTTTAGGCTTTAGGGGGAAAGGGTAAAGGGTAAATAAATATCTCTCCGTCCCCCCGTCCCCTCGTCCCCCCGTCCCCCCGTCCCCCACTCTCCCACATCCCATCCCTATGAGCGACACCAACTTAGCCTCAATCCAGCCTGTTATCTGGCGAATTCTAGATGCGAATTTCGATCGAGCGCGGGA
>NZ_JANYJC010000027.1 GCF_025361915.1 Chamaesiphon sp. GL140_3_metabinner_50 | reverse complement strand
GCCTGTAATACCAGTTCGGCACTATCATTAGATACCGTTAGGGATGAGTACGATCTGCCAATTCTGGGGGTAGTTTTGCCTGGAGCCAGAGCCGCCGCACGTCAGGGGCGAAGGATCGGCGTAATTGCCACCCCCGCCACTGTCAAGAGTAACGCCTACCTCTATGCCATTCAAGAAGCCAATCCCCGCGCCCAAGTCTGGCAAGTTGCCTGCCCAGAATTCGTCCCCCTCATCGAAAACAATCGCCTTGCGGATCCATATACCCTCGCCATTGCCAAGGAATATCTGCAACCCTTACTCGATCGATCGATCGATACCCTAGTATATGGTTGTACCCATTATCCTCACCTCGAACCGATTTTGCGGAAATTCGTACCCAAAAGCATTACCTTTGTCAACCCAGCCATCGCCGTCGTCACCGCCGCCGCCAAGGAACTTAATCTCCTCGGCATCCAAAGCCATCGCATAGCGCAGCCGACAACCTTTATCGTCAGTGGCGATCCGGCTCAATTTGCCCAACTTGCCACCCAATGGCTGCCCGCTCAACCCTCAGTCCAGCAGATAATTCTGCCCACAGTGCCAGTTTCCTAACCCCTATTCCCTATTCCCTAGCTCCTATTCCCTATGTAAAGGAAAAATAGCTTAGAATATATGTAAACTTTCGTAAACTCATCCTCTGAGCCGCTCGATCGATGACCTCAGTGAAATCCGTATTTACTCCTGTTGAAGCTGACTTACAAGCCTTAACGGAGAACCTCAAAAAACTCGTTGGTGCTCGTCACCCGATTCTGTACGCCGCCGCCGAACATTTATTCGGAGCTGGGGGCAAACGGTTGCGTCCGGCAATCGTCTTGCTAGTCGCACGGGCGACAATGCCAGGGGCAGAAATTACCCCGCGCCACCGTCGGCTGGCAGAAATTACCGAAATGATCCACACCGCCAGTCTCGTCCACGATGATGTGGTCGATACTGCCGACACCCGTAGGGGCGTGCCGACAGTCCACAGTCTGTTCGACAATCGAATCGCCGTGCTAGCGGGCGATTTCCTGTTCGCTCAGTCGTCTTGGTATCTGGCTAACCTAGATAACCTCCAAGTGGTCAAACTGCTCTCACAGGTGATTATGGACTTAGCTGAAGGCGAGATTCAGCAGGGATTGAATCAATTTGAAACCGATTTCTCGATCGAAGCCTACTTAGAAAAAAGTTACTACAAAACTGCATCCCTGTTGGCTAATAGTGCCAAAGCAGCAGGCGTACTCAGCGACGCGCCGAGCGAGACTTGCGAACGGTTATATCTGTACGGGCGCAATTTGGGGTTAGCATTCCAAATCGTCGATGATATTCTCGACTTTACGGCTGATGATGAAGTCTTGGGTAAACCTGCGGGTTCGGATTTGGCAAGTGGAAACTTGACAGTGCCGACATTATATGCTATGCAAGAGTATCCGCAATTGGTCGATTTAATCGCGACTGAATTTGTAGATCCGGCAGATTTAGTTGAAGCTTTGAGTTTAGTCCGTAATAGTACGGGGATTACTAAATCTCGCGAATTAGCCAAGCACCACTCTCAGTTAGCTTTAGCACAACTAGCGGGTTTAGATGATTCTACTTCACTTCAATCATTAGGCGATCTGACTGATTATGTCTTGAAGCGGCTGTATTAAACCAGCATCGAGTATTGCCATGACTCCCTCTGCGCTACTCCACTCCCATTCGATCGAGGAAGATCGATTTACGATCTATCCTGACATCGAATGGCAGCAATTTAAACTGATTCAAGCTGGTTTTGCCAAGTCTCATGGCATCCGCCTATCCTACTCCCACAAGACCCTAGAAATTCTGATGCCGGGACGAAACCATGAAGTTTTTAGTCGGCTAATTGGTTTTCTGATTGGACTTTTACGAACGATCGATTGTCGATAAATATCGCTGGGGTTAATCTTAATGAAAACAACGCTCGTACTAGCAATGACCGCCGATGGCAAGATTGCGGATGTGACAAAATCACCGCCAACATTTAGCTCCGATCGAGATTCGGCACACTTAGAGGAGCAAATAGCCCTAGCTGATGCGATTTTAGTCGGTAGCGGCACGCTCGATGATGGTGGGAGTGTAGTATTAGTAAAAACACCAGCATTAATTCAATCCAGGATCGATCGCCAGAAACCAGCCCAACCACCCCAGATTATTTGTTCGCGCAGTGGCAAAATCGATCCACAATTACCCTTTTTTAGTCAACCGATCGACCGATGGTTATTAACCACTACTATCGGCGCAAAAGACTGGCACGAGCGCGATAGTTTCAGTCAGGTTATTATCTGTGAAACTTCCGATGGGAAAGAAATCGATTGGCAAGTTGTCAAGATTAAGCTAGCTGAATTAAATCTAGAAAATATTTGTTTACTAGGCGGTTCGGAATTAGCTGCTAGTTTATTTGCGGCTGAGTTTATCGATGATTTGTGGTTGACTGTTTGCCCAGTTATTTATGGTGGTACTGCCTCACCCACGCCAGTATCTGGAGCGGGATTTACGCCAGATTCAGCCCCTAAATTAACATTATTAAACGTCGATCGCGTCGAGGGCGAACTTTTTTTACACTATCGAGTGCAGAAGTAAAACGGGGAGTATGGGGAGAAAGAATATAGCAGTTGCCATATCGGTTAGGACACAAACCCGACTTTTTGGAAAAGTCGGGTTTGTAATGACACTAGTTTTACAGTCCTAACGATAATTTTCAATCCAAAATCCTCTAACCCGCTAGCTGCAAAATTTCTGCGGCGATGCGAAGGGTAATGGGCATGACAGAGAGACGATTGCCTTGCTTGAGAGTAGTTAGCTCTTCGGGGGTAAATCGCTCGCGGAGGGTAGCTAGAGTAATGGCATTGTCGAAAGTGCGGATAAATTCTACCGTGACAGTATGCCAACGTGGGGCTGTAAGTGTAGCTTTAGGATCGTAGTAGTCATCATCCGGATCGAATTGGCTGGGATCGACGACTTGTGCTGCAACGATTTGCATCAATCCGACAATACCGGGGGGATTGGTATTAGAGTGATAAAAGAAGGCTCGATCGCCAACTTGCATGGATTTGAGAAAATTCCGCGCTTGATAGTTTCTGACTCCATCCCAAATTGTAGTCCGATCGCGTTCTAAGTGTTCGATCCCATAGACGTTAGGTTCGGATTTCATCAACCAATAATTCACACGATCTGACCGACTTAGTACGGGTATAATTGTGTTCATTATATGCTGCGACGATCGCCTCGATGCGTGGTTTTTAAAAATAAAACTGTTGAAACCCGCATTTTGTCGTCAACAACCTCACAGAAATCGACGCATTCATATAGTGCGAGAGTTTGAGAATGAGCATTGCTGGAAACTACTTGCTAATTCGGAGCTGGGATAAATTCTCGATCGAGACATCAGCACCAGCCAGCGGTTGGCTGAATCTCCCCCAGGAGATGCCGATACAGCCCGCCGCACCGCCTTGACTTGCCATGATCGTATCCCAATGACTATCGCCTACCATCAGGGTGTGCGCGGGTTTTACCCCCAATTCCTGACAGGCAAATTGAAACAAGCGCGGATCGGGTTTAGCATAGTGGAGATCGGAACCTAGCAGTACCTGAAATTCAGACTGCAATCGATGGTAATTGGCAAATTTGACAACTTGGCTGGTCGTTGCCGCCGAAACTATCCCTAGTTTAAGCCCCGCAGCCGATAAAGCGGCGATCGAATCGGCACAACCAGGAAACATCGCATTTGGCGTAGATTCCATCACTCGATCGACTTCATTAAAAGCCCCCCGCACGATATCTAGAGCCGCGCTCCAGCTTCTCCCTGTTTCGGCAATGTACGCCGCCGCCGCGATTTCATTTTCGTAGCGACTCCCTACCGCCTGTAATCCCGCCGGATCTAATCCGCGCTCGGTTACGCCAAATGCCATCAGCAGTGGTTCGCCAACGCCCGGAATTTGCGCGTCAATCAGTCGCGCACGTTTTTGAGCGAGATTGCGGAGATAGTCGCCAGAGTCTTCGAGGGTACCATCCTTATCAAAAATAATTGCTTGGATATCTGAAAACTGGCGGCTGAGACAATAGATCGAAATCATTGCTAGTTCTGAAGATAGGATAGATGCTGCTACTAATTCTCTCATCCAAATCGACGGGTTCGATCGCCAACTCCATACTTCTTACTCCTTACTCCCTACTCCCTACTCCTTACTTCTCTCTCCGCCCTCCCATCGTTGAGAATTGCAAAAATCACGAAATGTAGAATATATATCCGTTATCCTAGAGAGAGACGTGCGGCTAGAGGGATTCTCCGTTGGAGAGGCTCGCGGGAACGCACTCATCAAAATTTTTATCCCAGGTTGACAGCTACTCATCGCATGAAAATTAACCTAGAACGCAATCTGAAAGCCCAGCCCCATCGATTGCGTTGTGTCGCTTGCTGGCACACATTTTCAGGAAATCGATCGCGATTGCTATTACGCCATCAAAATGGTTCGCTTATCGGCGATGTGTGTCAGGAATGCTTTCAACAAGGTTCTGGCCATATTCAGCAAAAGTTTAAACAGCGCGCGATCGAACTATGCGCTCAACCGTTGAGTGAATACACCTCTCCCTCCCCGCACAAACAGGCTCTAGTACTCTGGGAATTAGCCAGCGAACCGTTAGTAATTCCCCCTGTTTATTATTTCTGGTGGCGTAAATTAGCCATCTTAGCTGCTACCCAGAAATTAGAACTCACCCGGAAAGGGGCGACAAATTCACGCGGCTCTCAGCCGCAAATATCCGAAAATCTATTTCTCCCCGAAGAATCTTCGATCGGTAAAGATCGTTAAATTAAAATAGTAGGGGCAACTCATAAATTGCCCCTACTATTTTAAGCAGCAATTAATGACCGAGCATCCACGGGCGACCGCCGTGACTTTTGGCTCTGATGTTTTTGTCTGGATCTGTTGCTGGTTTTGTGACTAATTGCGGTTCGGAATTGGCAGTTTTATTCAATCGTAAAGCCCCGTTTAATCGGACTCCAGGAATCGAAAATATTCGTTTTGCCGACTCCTGACAATCCGGACAATTAGCCGGATTGCTACTGTCATTCATCGTGCGCCATTCATCAAAGATACCGCAACCGTTACAGCGAAATTCGTAGAGAGGCATGGGGAGGGGAAGTAAGGAGTAAGAAGTAGGGTGTGTTATCGCTGAGTGTAACGTACCAAATAAAATTGTTAAATCAAAAAAGATTAAACGGGTAAAATATTCTTGTCGAAAATTGCGGTGGGAATGGCGACGGTGCAGCAGGCATTGGGGATATCGACGATGCCACTGACTCGGCCTTCGACTGGGGCGCAACTGAGTAATAGATAGGCTTGTTCGCCTGTAAATCCAAATTTCTTCAGATATTCGATCGCATTCAAACAAGCGCGGCGATAGGCAATATGGACATCCATAAAATATTGTTTGCCCGTAAATTCATCCACCGAAATACCTTCAAATACTAAATATTCGGAATACTGAGGCTGGACGGGGCCGGGTTTGAAAATTGGATTTACCATTGCATATTTTTCCACGCCGCCTTTAATAATTTCGACGTGTAAATCGATAAAACCCGACATTTCGATCGCACCACAGAACGAGATTTCTCCATCGCCTTGGGAGAAGTGAATATCGCCCATCGATAATTTGGCACCCTCGACATATACGGGGAAATAAATTTTGGTACCCTTCGAGAGATTCTTGATATCGCAATTGCCGCCATGTTCGCGGGGGGGTACGGTGCGTGCGGCTTCTGCGGCCACTCGATCGAACTCCGAACCTGGTAAAGTACCTAAAATTGCGTTAGTCGGATTGGGTAATGCTGCTAATACGGGCACCTCTCCCGCAAAACCCGCCCCATAAGTGCGCCTGTCGGGTTGGGTTGCCATCAATTCTCGTTCCCGGTGATTCCACGTCGCCAGCAGCTCGTGAGAGGGCGCGCAGCCGATTAAACCAGGGTGAGTAATCCCAGCAAACCGCACGCCGGGAATATGGCGAGACTTAGTATAAATCCCCTCTAAGTCCCAAATAGCCTTTGCTGGATTGGGGAAATGGTCGGTCAGGAAGCCGCCGCCATTTTTTTTGTCGAAAATACCTGTAAAGCCCCATTCATCGCCCTGTAAAGCACCGATATCGAGAATATCTACGACCAGAATATCGCCCGGTTCGGCACCATTAACCCAAATCGGCCCACTCAATACGTGTACGACCGTTAAATCGACATCGCGAATATCATCGGAGCTATCGTCATTTTTGATTTGTCCGTCCGTCCAGTCTTTACATTCGATCCGAAAAATATCGCCAGGATTGACAGAAACTACCGCCGGAATATCGGGATGCCAACGGTTGTGTCCCGGCATCTCCTGTTTATCCATCGATTTGGTCAAATCTACTTGAAATAAGGTTTTAGGCATAAGTTATAAAGATGGAAGAAGATCGGATAAAATCTAACGCATCATATTTCTGAACCGCCTGCCAAGTTGTAAATTTAGGCGACCGAAAGTACTGAAAAATCTATTCAGAGATCGAAACTAGTCAAAAAATGGTGAATATCGATCCAGTTTTCGAGATCTAATTTAGCTGCTTATTTCACTCACAACTACCTAATTTGGCGATCTATTTGACTTGATTTACATAACAAGATTATCGACCGATTCAATAAAAATTAGATGTATCTGCATATACATTCTTGGGTTTGTGGAGACAGTCGGGGAATAATATTTATATTAAACGTCCTAAATAAAGGTTCGATCGATGGATACACCCACCCTGACTATATCTGGCAAAGTTTTAGGCAAAAGCCAAAATCTATTTTCAAGCTGGCAAATGTCTTTGCCAGAGCAGCCGCTGACATTAGCGGAATTACTCGCACAGATAGTGCGATCGGAAATTGGATCGTTTCAAGCCAGACAAACCGATGCTCGATCGACCAAAGTATTGGGCATAATTGATATTGAGGCGGGAGTTGCGCTGGGTAAAATTAGTAGCGGCGGTAGCGATCTCGAACAGGTGGTGGATGTGCAGGGTGCGATCGAGAATGCCCTGCAAGCCTTCAAAGATGGGTTTTACCTCGTATTTATCGATGACGAGCAGCAAGAGGATTTGACGGCAGATGTGGTTCTTACCGATCGTTCCGAACTTTTGTTTCTCCGTCTTACGCCGTTAGTTGGTGGTTGATTTAGGATATTTCGATCGATAATTAACTCTTAAATTTCGTC
>NZ_JANYJC010000019.1 GCF_025361915.1 Chamaesiphon sp. GL140_3_metabinner_50 | reverse complement strand
GAAACGGAATCTCCCAGGCAGGTGCTGTCACGCCTAACATGACGATCGTGTTGCCTTGACTTACCCATTTCTGCTGGATATCGGTAAGATCTAATCGTTCTAATTGGGGTTTTACTTGAAGTAAAGTGACTCCTGTTTCGTAGTCAGGAAAGTTGCTCAGAGCTGGAAAAGATTTTTGCCATCTTTTGATTTTAATTCCGCGATCGGACATCATCTGATACCAAGCATTATAACCATTAGGTGCCATGCTATAGCTCGATCCTGGTTGTCTGACATCGCCACCAATCGCACTAACGAGCGTGATGATAACGATCGCGATCGCGGCTAATAATATAAGGTGCCAATATTGTTTGAATAACTTGTTCAAATCCGTCATTTGGATTTTAGATTCTAGATAGATTTTAGATTAAACTGCTGGAATTTTGGCTGTTAGCTGACTTTCAATTTGTCGATATGCTTGTTGACATCGATCGAAATCTTCAATCGCGATTTGACGATTGCCAAAGTGGAGTTGTTCGTGGATGGATGCTAAAATTTCGCCGACATTGACGATCGGAATCGCACTCAATACATTAATATACTCGCGATCGGTGCGACTAAATTGATGGGGAATCAATTCTGCATCATTCAGGCGTTGCAGCATAGCTAAATACAACCATCGACTCGCTTGGGTATAATCACCATCTTGTTGAAACTGCTGTGACTTAGTTAGTAATTCGGCGACGGTATATACCTGTACTGGCTCTGCTAGCTCAGATGTGGGTTGTCCCTTTTTTCGTACCCACTGTTGCCAATAGGGATAGATAATTCGATAGGCGAACCAGATAACCAGCCCCGCTAATAGCAACCACACCAGCCGGACTAATAACGGTGCCAACCACGGTGGAAAGATATCAAAGTTCAAGTCTCGATCGTCAGATCTAAATTTTACCTCAAGCCATTCACCTAACTGTTGTTGCAGTTGTTCTAACTGCCAACGCCAACTTGTTTTTTCAGCAGTGGACATATATTAGTGGATGGAAAATACTTAACGTCGAGATAAAATACCGATTTAACTATATGCCAAATCCCAGTCGCTCGAACGGGTCAATCTGATTTGTGCTAGAGCCACGATTGTCGGAATGATCCGTCCATAATTAGTCGAGATCGATCTCCAGCCGAGATCTGCAAAAAACCAGCCCCACATGGCTGGGCCTAAAATAGTAAATACACCGCGTACTGCCACCTGTTGGGTTGCTGAGAGCATCATGCCGCGCTTTGCCATATAAAGCGATATATAACTTTGCACTTGGCTGGTAGCCGCCAATCCACCCCTAATCAGGGTTTGCTTGGCGACTTCATAGCTGGCAAAGTGAAAAGCAAATTGACGGGCGATTTGGTGGAGTACTAGCGGTTTAATCACCGAACTCACCGCGATCGCGCTACTACCCTTTAAAATTAATTTAATTGGATCGTGCTGAATATGTGCGGGTAAAGGCTGGTCGAAGCGAGTCTTAGCAAGGGATTGCTGCACTCTGAGCGTGAGCGCATCTCGATCTCCCGATGGTAATTTATGCCAGCTTTTACCCATCAGATGCAAAAATACTTCCGATTCTAAATCCGTCGTACTAAGCTGGCTTGAATAGGGAATCTTGAGGTAGCGACATACCTGTACCAATGTCTGACGGTAGCTGACTCCCTGAGTCCGCCCTTGTAAAACTGTAATTCCATCTGCTGCCAAAAACCGAAACCGATCTTCGATCGCATCCAGCCATACATCTCGCTCTTGACTCTGAATCTCTACCAAATCTGGGGTGCGAACGTAGTCTAAGGGGTTGAACTTACGGCTGAAGAGAATCCTGGTTAATTGCTGTAGCTCGTCTTCTGTAGCCAATTCTAAAGCCGTTCGTAACTCATCCAAAGCAACTTCCTCCCACTATGGTGCTGCCGCGCCTATCACTCTACAGTGTACCGCACCATTTCCCAAAACAGTGGTTTCGGCTCACAAGCGAGTGTGGCTCATAATCCCTCCCCTTTACAAGCTACCGTATGTACACATCTTTAGAAACATGCGAAATTGGTGAAAATCCCCCTAAATCCCCCTTGAAAAGGGGGACTTCCGGATCCGGTTCCCCCCTTAAAAAGGGGGGGTAGGGGGGATTTAGATCTCAAAACGAAGCCGATCCAACTTGTCGGTACGCAGTAGATAATATACATATCTGTAGGTTGGGTTGAGAGCAGCGCGAAACCCAACCTACGCAAATTATTTAATCCTCATTCCTTAGTCAGATCTCGCCTACTTTAATGCGGGTAGCTCCTTAATTGTGACTTGGCGGGTAGGAATCTCGATATTAGCCACAAACCGCTTGTTCCCTGACGTGTAAATTACTAGGCGACGATCGATGCCTTTGGGGTAGACTAGCAATATCTTATCGATATCCTTAATTACTTCGGTATAGTTCGCCCCAGAAACATCGGAGATCCCGATTTGCTTACGATCGAGGTCGTTGAGTATTTTATCGCTATTTGTATCTGCCAACACCCGAACGTGCCATAGAGCTTTGACTGTTTTCACCCAGTTGGTTCTCGTCGGATCTGGATTTGACTTATCTGGTGGAGCTGGTTCGCCAATTTGCTCTAGACTTATCAGGCGCGAACTATTGTTTGCGAGCAGCTTACTCGCAGAGAGGTTATCTCGATGTACGAACATATAGTTCCGAATGTCCGCCGTATATTCATCTCCTTTGCTAGATTCATAGCTAGCAGATTTAATCTCTTTGATAATACTGCGTTGCTCTTGCGCTGCTACATAAATTGGTGCATATAGATATGGAGTCCCATTAATTTGCTGAAATCCTGTCATCCGGACTTCTTTTGGTGCGGGTAATGGAGTCGGACTGTTATTTACTGCTACTTGGGGGCTGGTAGTTGAGGCGACGGGTGCTTTACTACAGCTTGATAACGTGGCTACTACGCCTACCACACTAATTAATTTCCACAATTGCTTAGGCATAAATTCACTCTCACCACACAAATTAGACTTGTTGAGTGGATCTACAATTGAGTACTCCTTGATTCCGGTGTCAGCCTCAAGCCTAAAACCCAACACCTAACACCTAACACCTAAAGCCTAGACGACTAGCACAAAAATACCACAAGCGACCCAAAACTCTATATCATGGAGTGTAGGTAAAACCCATTCGGCGATCGAACGTGATTCCTTTACAATTATCTCTCAAGAATTTTCTCAGTTATACCGAAGCCAGTTTGGACTTTAAGGGGCTGCATACTGCCTGTATCTGCGGTGCCAATGGCGCAGGTAAGTCTTCTTTGTTAGAGGGGATTACTTGGGCGATTTGGGGCGAATGTCGGGCAGTAAGTGAGGATGATGCCATTAGCAATGGAGCGATGGATGTCCGGGTAGATTTTACCTTTATGATGCACGGCGAGACTTGTCGGATTATCAGAAGTCGTCAGCGCGATGGGAATGGGGCGTTAGAATTTCAGATTCAGACGAGTGGGGGACAATTTCGGACGCTCACGCAAAAGGGTATTCGTTCTACGCAAGCTTTGATTGATGATTATCTCAAGATTGATTATGAGACTTTTATTAATTCTGCATATTTGCGTCAGGGGAAGGCTGATGAATTTATGCGTAAAAAGCCCGCAGATCGCAAACAAATTTTAGCAGAATTAATAAAAGTCTCATAATCAATCTTGAGATAATCATCAATCAAAGCTTGCGTAGAACGAATACCCTTTTGCGTGAGCGTC
>NZ_JANYJC010000355.1 GCF_025361915.1 Chamaesiphon sp. GL140_3_metabinner_50 | reverse complement strand
CCCAACCTACAGATCTAATTTCTTATTTACCTGCCTTATTTTTCAAGAAAATTTTGTAATTGTTTTATACAATACTCGTCGCAGTCATCAGGCTCAACAAACAAACGGGTTGCTCCTTTTGCTATCTCAACAACCTCGTTTCTCCAATCAGCATAATGCAACCAAAACTCATCATTGACATTAACAACAGCTATTAGTAGATCGCCAGGGTAATATTTGCCTTCTGCTAATGGGTTGATGTGAAGCTGTTCTAGAGCAATTGGAATAAGATATTTTAAGCTAATATTTTGACCGATCGCGATACGTAAATTTTCTACTGTGAACTCATTCAAGGGGATCTTGTGTAGCCGATGACACTCAACAACTAGAGAAGAATAGTATGTCGGCTCACCACAGTCCTTATCCTCAAGCTGCCGTAGTGATTTGTTACGATCGAATTGCATAAGTTCGTCTGATAATATTTATTGAAAGATGTTATTTGCAATTTTACAAAGGATCTAACCGATCGATTAAACCTCGCGCCCCCTGCACATTCAATCGAGACTGCAAAACTGTTAGTACCCGTCCCAAATCTAGATCGATCGTTGTTGCTAGATTCAATACTAACCCAGGAAATACTTGACACTCGATCGGGTAAATGAGGTTTGGAGGGTTCGATCGCGTGTCACCGATCGAGCATTATAACTAACGTATAATTAGTCATCATTAATTGGCAACATATTCGATCGAGATATGAGTAGCACAACCACCCGCACGACGATCGCGTTACCTGCGGCTTGATTAGCAGCAACAGATCGAGCCGTTGCAGATGGTAAGGCAAAGAGCCGCAATGACTTAATTGCTAGAGCGATTCAACGAGAACTCGCACTGATGCGACGAGCAGAAATCGATGCCGATCTCGCCCCGATGGGAAGAGATCCTGAATATCGAGCTGAAGTACTCCAAATGGAAGCGGAGTTTGCTGTTGCCCAGTGGGAAGCACTACAGACTGTTGAGACTCAAACCTGAAACGTGGCCATAGCAAATTAACGAGAATTAGACAATACTCAGATTTTGAGCGTTTGCGCTACCAACCTGGGACGTGAGGCTATTTTCGTTCGCGGAGTGTCTCCTACGGAGAATCGGTTGTTGTGTGCTGGTGCAAACTCTGGGTTGTACCATGTCAAGCTGAAGCGGTGAGGATTGCCAAGGGCAAAGGATCGATCTTAAATCCAAAGATCGATCCTTTCCCACTAAGCAATATCCGATCGCTATCGCAATGTAATGGGTGTTTCTTCCGATTCAAAGACTTGAGCGACAAACTTGGCTGCTAGAGCGGATCGTTTGGCGATCGCTTCCATCGGCTGACGGGTATCGGTAATCAACCAATCGAGCGAAGATGCTTGTACGTCGATCGTCGCGCCATCTTTATCGACACAATAGCGTCCGAATACTAATTTATCAGTCAGGGTCACATCCGAGGCAATCCTGGAGTACTCAAAAATTACGCTATTATCGATGTGGGCACCAGCACAAATATGACAATTGCGTCCGATCGTGGCTGGCCCCGTAATTTTAGCACCATCTTCAATTTTGGTCATGCCACCGATATATACAGGCCCGGTAATATCGACTTTATCCCAATTTACCGCCACATTAATTCCGGTATAAATGCCCGGTGCGACTTGAATTCCTGGAATCGGCACATTCTTAACTTCACCCATTAAAACACTGCGAATTGCTTGCCAATAGTCGGGAACTTTACCGATATCGACCCATTGGAAATCCATTGAAATCGCGTAAAAAGGCGCACCCATTTCGACCAATTTCGGAAAGAGATCGCCCCCGATGTCATATTCTTGACCGGAAGGAATATAGTTTAATACTTCTGGCTCAAAAATATAAATACCCGTATTAATATTCGTACTTAGTGCTTCTTCAACTGTGGGTTTTTCTTGGAAGGCTTGGACTCTGCCATTGTCATCGGTAACGACTACCCCATAGCTAGAAACTTCATCGCGAGGTACCGATTTAGTAACGATCGTGGCTAATGAGCCTTTTTCTTTATGCCATTTAACGGCGGCGGTGAGGTCGAGATCGATCAGTGCATCGCCACACAAAACCACGAAAGTATCGTCGAAGAACGGATAAAAATCTTGAATGCGGCGCATCCCACCAGCAGAGCCGAGAGCTTGTCCTTCTAATTCTCCATTTTCGCGGATCGTTCCTTCAAACGAATACGCAATTTGGACTCCAAATCTTTGACCATCGTGGAAATAACTTTCAATTTCCTTGGCAAGATGGCTGACATTGACCATGATTTCGGTGAAGCCATGCTGCTTGAGCAAGTCTACCAAAAACTCCATTACTGGCTTGTGTAGAATCGGAATTAATGGTTTGGGAATAGTATATGTAATGGGACGCACCCGCGTGCCTTTCCCAGCAGCCAGAATCATTGCTTTCATATTAAATCTTGAATACTTAAACTCCCTATGCTGTCTACTTTAGCAGCGATCGATTGATACCTGCACTAGCTCGATCGCTCGATCGAGCGTAAGCTAGTTCATTTCTACCGATTCTTCATGCAGTCTGCGGATAGTCAGGGTTTGATAAAAATCTGTTTGATGTAGTTCGACTTTAGATTGAGCCGATAATAATAATAGTGCCCAAAAAACGCCGACTCGATCGTGGTTCTCTCCAAAAGTCTGTCCTGGCGCGGGAGGGAATTTATTAGACCACAGCTCTACCAGCTCTTCGAGCGTCCACAGTTCGGTCTCACTAGTATAGTTGACGAGAAATTCTGAGACTAGTGCCGCCATTTCGGTCAAATTTTCATCGTGAGCCAGTCCGACGATCGTTTGAGTTGCTTGTTTGACCGACATGATTTTACCCCGCAGCGGGCGATGTCTGGCGGTCGGTTTGGCAATTTTTTCAGCAATTTGGCTCAATTGTTGAATCAGATCTTGCAATGTCACCGGACGGGTGCGAGGTGGTGGCGAAGTCAGGCGGCGGCGAATGTGTCGCTCTAAATTGCGTGGTAATCCTGATGTCGAAATCGGTTCAAAATCGAGATCTTCTTCGATAAAGTCGAAATCTTCTCCCTGTGTTTGGCTCTGCTCTAAACTTTGAGCTTTAAGTAATACCAACATTGCCGCCCATAAAAAGGCTTGCCCAGATTGCGACAAATTGGCTTGCTTGTGCGCCAAGGATGCGTCAGCTTGCAAGGGTAACTTGCTCAGGTGTAAATCGATCGCGTCGATGACTTTCACGTCCCACGGGTCGATTTCACCGCGCTGTGCGAGATCGATCAGCATCGCAATCCCCATCTGCGCCAGGGTATAAGGATCGACTTGAGGCTCGACAGGCGGGGAAAGGCGATGGGGGGTGGATACCATTTTGGGAAGGGGGGTGTGGGAGTAAGAAGTAAGAAGTAAGAAGTAAGAAGTAAGGATTGGGTTTGCAATTATTTCTAAAACCTAAAACCTAATACCTAATACCTAAAGCCTAGATCGCGTTAATTGGTAACTTTACAGCAAATTCAGCATAATTAACGTTGCTAAATTGAGTATTTTATGAGCTACAAATTACGGTAATTACTACCCGATCGCATCTTGCCTCAATTAAATCGTCCTCCCCCTCTCCCAGTCCCTGGTCAGTGAGCGGAGCCGTTGGCGATAGCCTGCCGTAGGCACACTGCCAGTCCCCCACTTAATCCACCCGATAACCGAGTTCCGCCAATCGCAAGCCAGATTGTCGCCATTTGGGTTGAACTTTAACAAATAATTCTAGGTAAACCTTGCCAGCAATCATTTTTTGCATCTGCTCTCTGGCATTACTCCCGATTTGCTTGAGCATTTGTCCGCCTTTACCGATTAAAATCCCTTTTTGCGAATCGCGTTCGACATAGATGGTGGCGAGTACGCGGGTAATTTTGGCATCTTCTTGCACTCGATCGATCGTCACGGCGACAGAGTGAGGTAATTCTTCACGCGTGAGCAGAATGATTTGTTCGCGAATTAATTCGCCCATAATAAAGCGTTCGGGCTGATCGGTGACTAATTCGGGGGGATAATAATAAGGGCCGATTTCGAGATTTTCACTCAAACTAGCTTGCAGTCGATCTAAACCCGTTTCAGTCACAGCGGAAAAGTTCACTACCTGCCAATTGTGAGTTTGAGCGAGTTCGAGATAGCTACCTTCGATCGCATCCAAATGAGAGCGGCTGAGATCGGTTCGCAAATCGATTTTGTTAATGCCTAAAATAATTGGCGTTTTGACATTAATCAGCAGCTCGGCAATAAACCTGTCGCCACCGCCAGCAATTTCCATCCCATCGACTACAAATAGTACGACATCTACCGCCCCGATCGCACTTTGAGCATTTTTAACTAAGACTTCACCCAGTTTGTGGTGGGGTTTGTGAATGCCGGGGGTATCCACGAAGATCATTTGCGCCGTATCGGTGGTGAGGATGCCCTGTAGGCGGTTGCGAGTGGTCTGGGGTACCGGGGAAACGATCGCAATTTTTTGACCGATGAGTTGGTTCATCAGCGTGGACTTACCCACATTCGGTCTACCGATAATACCCACAAAACCCGATCGAAATCCCTCCGGTGCAGCCGGAATCAATCCTAAGCCTAAATCCTGCGGTACTTTAGCCTCGCTAGCTTTTTGAGCCGATAGATAAGCTTCGACTACAGAGTTATCGGATGGTGTGACGGGTTGGGATCGATCGGTCATTGGCTGCTCGCTGGTGATTCTCTTTCAGATCTTACCGCAGTCACCCTTAAATACTCGATCGGACTCGATCGATAAACTTTGCCCAGATTTCGTTTAGCGTCCAAATTTTGGTTAAATCTTGGTGCGCGCTGGGTTCCTCTACACCCTGACAAATGCGGTAAAGATATACAAACGCCGATACTCGTTTATTTGCCGCACAATGGACGAAAATTTTATCTGCTGAATGTGCGTCCATCACAGTTCTAAATGCCTGAAAATCCTCGATGGTTGGGGCATTCCACTCTACCGGAATCTGGATATATTCTAGCCCTAGCTGACGCGCCAATGAGGCTTCATCCGCCAGTGCATTCGGCGAATCATTCAAGGCAAGATTAACGACAACCCGATAGCCTGCGCTAACAATCGCCGAATACTGCTCTACAGTCGGCTGTCCCGCAGTCGCCAATCGATCGTAAATCTGAAGAAAATTAGTAATATTTTCAATCTGAGTACCCATCAAATTAATCCTCCATAACTAAAAACATCCCGCAACCGATCGAGAATTGCCAGTTA
The DNA here is from genome assembly GCF_025361915.1 of Chamaesiphon sp. GL140_3_metabinner_50. Lineage (GTDB taxonomy): Bacteria > Cyanobacteriota > Cyanobacteriia > Cyanobacteriales > Chamaesiphonaceae > Chamaesiphon. The sequence continues at coordinate 1,743 of NZ_JANYJC010000355.1, read as the reverse complement.
ATATGGGTAAAATGATAAAAGAGTACTTACTCGCCGAGATCGCGTCCACCCCAAATTATATGCGAAGCGACTTAAATACGACGGCATCGATCGATGCTAACCTCGAAGAACGGCTTGCCAAATTTGCCCGATCGTCGCAAACTGGAGTTTGGAATCATTTAGACAAACGCCAAATCGTTGCAGATATTCGCGATCGACTGATCGATCCTTTCCAAATTCAGCAAGGAGAACAGCCGTTTTGCGGCCCCGCTGCGGTAGTATTTGAACTAATTCGCAAACAACCCGCACGGTATATCGATATCTGTCAAAGTTTATACGAGCATGGGCGGTTTGAAGGCTACACCAACACCATCAAAGTAGCTGGTAGATTGTGTCGCAGTTATGGCAATCTCAGAATGGCGCAAGCCGACTGGATGCTGCTGGCTACCCTCCGCGATTGTGCGACAATTCTGCCCGTACATCCCAAAGCACCCAGACTAATCCGCGAACTCAGCGGTATCACCCAACCCTGGGAAATTAACGGCTGGGTAAAAGAACTCCTCGGCTATTCCCAAACCAAATCTCATCCCACAATTTTATCTGGTGAATTTCGCGCGCTCCAAGTAGCCGACGACATTATTAAAGCTGGCGGCGTAGCCTTTGGATTAATTAATTCTCAAGGTTTGCTCGGTAGCAACTCATTTCTAGCCTCCCGATTTCACCGGATCTATCCCAATCATTGGGTCACTATTTTAGGCGATATCTCGATCGAACCCCCAACTAAAATAACTAAAAACAAGCACAGTCGCGTCCAGTTCGATATGTATTCCTGGGGACGAAAAATCCACGTCAACACCGACACCGCGACAATTAAAGATTTCTTCTGGGGTGTAGCCGTCGGTAAGTTAAACGGGGAAGCTATTTAGATCGTTTATTTAAAGCGATCCACTTTCTCTTGGTTTAACATATACAAAATTGTCTGACAATAAGGCGGATAATATCCTTCGTTATCAGTGCGACTATAGTAATGAATCAATTTATCGATCTCATCTTCAGACAATATTAATTCTAACCCTTCGCCGTAGACACCCTCGATCGCACCCGCTCTAGTAGCTTGCAATTTAGGAATATTTAAACTCAGTCGTTCGAGCGTTTTTGTAGCTCTTTCGGCTTTTTCTGGTTCGCGAGTAGGTAAAATCTGACCGTCAACTGTATATTCAAAGAATTCACCACAATCAGCTATCAGCGGCGATACTAGTAATTTATCATCGAACCAATCACCTTTACCCATTCCGCAATGTCTGGGTTCTTTTGGCTGAATTTTTTGCTGACACGAAGCCAATAGATTAAAATAGTCTAATTCTAAATGAGGATATTCTGTTTGCGGTTGAAAATGTTCGATATGACTATCGGTTCGGACGATTCTTTCGCCACAATAACAGCAGATATGCCCTTGCTCGGTAATTAAGTGTTGATGAAATTGTTTTTTATCTTCACCCTTCAATAATTCATAACTTGGTTGCCAATCTTCATTTGCCTGTGCTTTGAAATTCGCCAAAACTTCCGGCTCAGTAGTTTTACAACTATACTTCACCGCCCGATAATCTCCCGCCGTTTAATTGTTGATTCTGCTTTGACTAGTTCTGGTTCCGATATACCAATTTTGTCGCCTAATTCTTTGACTATCTCTTTAGCACTATCTAAATCGTTATTATTAATAGTTCTAAACAGTTCCGACATTCGTTCTTGAATTTCTTGCGGACG
>NZ_JANYJC010000354.1 GCF_025361915.1 Chamaesiphon sp. GL140_3_metabinner_50 | reverse complement strand
AGATCGATATTACCTGGAGCCGATCGGATCGAGCTAGTAATCAGCTCATACTGGCGATCGTCTGATGTCTGAATTTTATATTCAACTTTACCTTGATTTTTGACGACATGAGCCGCAGTCAGCACGGTATAAATATCGCCTTGATGTTGAAGAATTACCCCCGAACCGACATAATTAGGTTCGGTAATTAAGACTGTAATTGCCCTAGCTGTCTTGGCAATTTCGACTGAGGTTGTTGCAGAGGCGATGTTTGGCTGGACGAGGGCGATCGTAGCACCGATACCGACGATTCCAATCCATGAAGAGATCTTTGATGACATGAGCGAGTGTGTATTGTGCGAAGCTGGCGCGCCGTCTGGGACGATTGAATCAATCTTATTCTACAACTGCTCGAACCCAAATTCCACGATCGATCTAATCGTTCCCGTGAGCCTCTTTTATGGAGAATCGAACACTCAAATTTTATGTCGATCTTTTACGTATAAATGGCTACTCCCAACGCAACTAAATCATCACTAAATAGCATCAAAAATATTTCTAGACCCAACTTGCTATTAAAAGGTGTTTAATAGTATGTAACAGCTAATCACACTAAAGTATTTTTTCCCATGTTGAAAAACATTATTGCCTCTGGCTTAACCCTAGCATCTGTCATACTCGTCACAGCTACCAGCACTCACGCCGAACTAGCACCAGATATCAACGCCCTGACAATTAAAAGAATCCAACGTGCCCAACCCCAACAAAACAATCCATCCAATCGACAAGCAGCTAATCAGGCTCGATCGATGGAGTATGTCAAACTAGGTTGGGCGGCACAAAAAAAAGGTCAAGATCGACAAGCCATTATCTATTACGATAAAGCCATCAAACTCGACGACACTAATCCTTATGCTTTTATGGCGAGTGCGACACTATTTGGGAATACTCCCGATGGCGTGACTTGTATGAAAGCCGCACTCTACTTATTCCAACAACAAAACGATCGAGAGGGCTATGATATTGCAATGGGCTGGTTGAGACAGTACGATGCGATCGACTAGATTGAATCGCGATGCCCTCAAATAGGCAGTTCGATCGGGGGTGAATGATGTTGGAACGATCGCACCCCTACCGTTAGCTTAAAGTAAGCGATCGAGCTGTTTATTTTCCTTGATTTTATTGACAATTTGCTTGATTTCTTGAGTGCGATCTTTAGCTACAATTAGGGTCACATCGCCATCGCGAACTACGACCACATTTTCTAAACCGATCGTGACTATGACTTCATCGGGATTGCTGGCGTAGAGTACAGAGCCTTTAGTATCGATACAAACATGATTTGCTAATTCGACATTAATATTATCGCCTTTCATCAGTCGTTCGATCGCATTCCAATCGCCCAAGTCGTCCCAACCAAAATCAGCGGGAATTACATGGGTTAATTTGGTCTTTTCCATTAAGGCATAGTCGATACTAATCTTGGGGAGGGTGGGATAAATACTCACACCTTTTTCGATTAATAGCTGCATTAATTCTGGTGCGTGAATCTGGAGTTCGGCGATCGCAATTTTGGCTTTAAAAATAAAGATGCCGCTATTCCAGGTATAGTTGCCACTTGCAATAAAATCTTGTGCTGTTGCTATATCTGGCTTCTCGGTAAATCGAATAGCTCTATAAGTTTGTAATTGCTGGTACTCGCCGCTAGACGCACCTTGCTGAATATAGCCGTAACCAATCGAGGGAAAAGTCGGCGTAATGCCTAATGTGACGATCGCACCTTGAGTATGTGCCAATTCTACCGCCGCCGCGATCGTTTTGCCAAAAGCCGCAGCATCGGCAATCCACGCATCGGCGGGGAAAAAGCCAATTATTACATCGTCCCCATACCGTTTAGCAATTTCTAGACTCGCCCACGCTACCGCTGCCGCCGTATCTCTACCTTCAGGTTCGGCGAGTAAATTTGCCGCTGGTAGGCTGGGTAATTGCTCTTGTACGCCAGTTTCGAGCAGTTGGGACGTAATTACCCAAATATCCTCCCAACCACCTACAATGGGCAGCAATCGGTTAGCTGTGGCTTGAATCAGACTTTCGCCACTACCATCGAGACAGAGAAACTGTTTGGGGCGTTGTTTACGGCTCAACGGCCAAAAACGTTCGCCTTTACCACCAGCAAGAATTAAAGGGACAAATTTTGGTTGCATGGAATCGATGTGAAATGCCAATAATTTACACTACCACGACAACTGAATCGGTTCTATCGATCGATTATCCTTTGCTAATAATTTAGGTTTGACTAGCTGCCTGGGCGATCGAGCTAGTTATATACTACGAGTATATAGTTATACATTATTCTGGGTATAATATCTGTAGTAACAGCCCGATGTTGAAAATCTTCACCTCTGATGTCTGGCTGTTAGTTATCCAATCTACAATAAAACGTGAAACATTTTACCCCCCCCCAGAATCGCTAAAGCCCTTGCAATGACAGGCTTTTTGGCTTTGCCCATACTGGCATCGCGCCTGCTAATGCAGTGGCGATCAATTTCGAGAGCTTGGCTCAAAATAGTAACAGTGTTAACAACGCAGGATCTACTTATACAGAAAGTGGTTTCACCGTCAGTTCTTCTACTCAGCTATTGTATTATGGTACTCAATCCCGTAACTACCAAGGTTCGACAGCTCTATTTCCATTTTCAACAGCAAACCCGATTAGTCTGACCAAAGTTGGTGGTGGTGCCTTCGATTTATCATCGATCGATCTAACCGATTTTACTAGTGGTGTTGGACAAACGATTATCAACTTCACTGGTACGAGAGCTGACAATAGCACTGTCGCTCAATCTCTGACAGTAGATGCCTTGCCAGGTTTCCAAACTTTTAACTTTTCTGGCTTTACCAATTTAGTTAACGTTAAATGGCAAAACTCTGTTGCTGTAGGCACTTCTGCTCCTCAATTTGACAATATCAATGTCAGTGCGACTGTTCCAGGTGCTACAGCCGTTCCCGAACCTTTTACGATTATCGGTACGGTAATTGGTGGTACGGCAGCAGTGAGGATGAGAAGGAAGCTCAAGCAATCTGTTAAGTAGCAAGATGAGGAGGGGTAATTCATGAATTACCCCTCCTCAAATTTACGCAGGATTCGCCTGTGGATTCCGGTGAATTAGGTTAATCACAGCGGCTTTTTCTAACAAGCCGACTAGAATACCATCGCTATCGGTGACGCTGAGAGTCACAACTTGCTTAGATTCTAATTGTTCGATCGCTTGTAATAACGGACGATCGGCGATAATAACTGTAGATGGTTCGATCGCGGTCATGATTTCACTGACTGCTGTATGCGCCCATCGATCGGATCGAACATCTTTAAGCGCGTCTAGTGCCAACTCTCCGACTAAGTGCCCAGATGTGTCGGTAACTAGAAACTTTTGCCAGTTGCTACCAGTGAGGGTGCGTTGGTCTACAAATTCCCGCAGGGTGATATCTTGATGGATAATCGGACTATTAGGAGTCACCGCATCGGCAACAGTCAACCCTGTCAGGCGTTCTTGCACGCGGGCAAACTGAGCAGATTTACCAGCATTTTGGAGTAAGAACGAACCGATGAGTAAGTTCCAGATGTTATCGAAGCTACCGTATAATACTAGCGGTAATAAGCCCGACCCGATCGCGACCCAGCCAAAAGCTTGACCGACAATGCTGGCGATTTTGACACCCTTATACTGATTACCAGTCACTTTCCAGACGATCGCTTTGAGAATATTACCACCATCGAGGGGTAAGCCTGGAATCAGGTTGAATAAACCCAATGATAAGTTAATCGCGGCGAGTACGGCGGTAATTGCGGCAATCGGGCCAGTCAGATGAGCGGTAAAGCCGAGTGCAGTGAGAATACCACATAATAATAAGCTCACAGCGGGGCCTGCGATCGCCACCCAAAAGGCAGCGGCGGGACTTTCGGATTCTTTTTCTAGGCTGGCTAATCCGCCAAAGATAAACAGGGTAATTGAATCTACCTTAATGCCCTGTTTAATTGCTACAAAGCTATGCCCTAACTCGTGAGCGAGTACCGAGCTAAACAATAGTAGCGCAGTCACCAAGCCCAATATAAATGGACTAGCACCTGGTAGGTAAGGAAACTGAGCCGCCAAACCTTCGCCATAACTCCACGTTACTAAGCCCAACACCAGAAACCAGGTGGGATTGATATAAAAAGGGATGCCAAATAAGGAACCAACCCGAATACTACCATTCATTACAGCGACCTCTAACTCTAAGTCTACGATCGGTTATTCGATCGATTACTCCTATTGTAACTAAATATTAAGGAGGCTCTCATTATTGCACGATCGTAATACCCGGCTATAGTGGTTCGGTTATCGAAAAATCTATGTTCAGCAACCAGATTCAAGCTCTAAATCGACCATTTACGATCGCTCGAAGGATTGCGCGATATCTGTCATAGTCCGAAATAACTTAAATGCTCGATCTGGAAAAGCTTGAAAATCAAATCTTTGATAAAACCTAACCGCATCATCATCAATTGCCTCTACAACTACAGCAAAAGAAGCCGTAGTTTTACTAATACTAAGACTACGATGTAGAGCATCCATAATTAACAACTTTCCCCATCCAGCTCCTCGATAATCGTTCGATACTGCCAATCTCCCAATTAGATTGACACCAACGATGGGATATTTAGGGAGTTTTCTAGCAAGTTCTTGAGGTAGTTCTTCTAGATTTATGCCACTCATTGAGAGGGTATAATAACCAATTATTTTTTGAAGCTCTTTATCGTAAATAACATAAGGAATGGCAATATTTCTTTTTTTATCTTGAGTGGCAGTAGTATGTAAATAACGATCTAGTTGTTCGTTACCACAACTAAAAGCTGCTTTATCGTGATGGGGTGCGAGAAGTTCGATGCAAAAATCAGTAGCTTCGGAATTTAACACTAATCCGATCCCTGTTTACTCATCATCTGTGCGTACCATCGAGCATCAGCAATCGCTCGTTCGCTCGCAGGTGCGGGATTTAATAGTGCTTCGACAAATACCAGCCGATCTCGCTCGGTTAATTCAATCAGTTCTCGATCTTTAATAGTTTGAGTCGCCGCATCAGCCAAAACTGAAATCATAAATTCAGTCAAGTTTTGTCCGCGCAAACCCGCAGCTCTTTCCATCAATTGTTTTTGCTCTAGCGTCACCCGCGCTTCCAATCGTGCATTCTTACTAACTTTATTAATTTTAGTTGTCGAATCGGTATCTATTTCCATCATTTTTTATCGATCGATAACAGTATTATATCACTGTACGGCTGTAAAGAGTACATAATTTCTATGGCAACGAAAGGTGCTGTAAGCTAGATGAAATTCTGTCGATCGACATCCAAACCAGTAAAATATTAAACGATGCTGAGATCGATCCAAGTATCCCTTAGCCCATTAATCCTATCGCGATCTCAACAACCATGTCTAACTCTTATTCCCTGATGATTCATGGCGGTGCTGGCGCGCTCGAAGATCTTAAACATGAAGCCAGCGAAGCAGTGTTTCAAGAGAGTATCACGGCAATTTTAGAACGGGGTCGCCAACGTTTAGAACGCGGCGATAGTGCCTTAGATGTGGTCGAATATTGCGCCAGCTTGCTGGAAGACGACAGGCTTTATAATGCAGGTAAAGGATCGGTACTCAATGCCGATGGTAAAGTAGAAATGGATGCCGCACTGATGGACGGACGCGATTTGCGGGCGGGTGCTGTGGCTGGTCTGAAGGGTATTAAAAACCCCATCTCTCTCGCACGGAGAGTTTTAGAGCATGGCGAACATGTGCTGTTGATGGGTGATGGTGCTTTAGAGTTTGCAAAATTCTGTCAGATAGACACTTATCCCGACGATTACTTTATTACCGAGGCGCGAATTAAACAGCTAGCCGAAGTGCAGGTGACAGGGGGAATGACCCTAGATCACGAAAGAGTTAAACCATCGCAAAAGTTAGGTACCATCGGTGCGGTAGCGCGAGATATTCACGGTAATCTTGCCGCAGCAACATCGACGGGAGGGCTAGTAAATAAACGCTGGGGACGAGTTGGCGATACCCCCATTGTCGGGGCGGGAGTATTTGCCGATAATGATACCTGTGCGGTATCGGCAACAGGCTACGGCGAACAGTTTTTGCGAACGGTGTTTGCGAAGACTATTTCCGATTTCGTCCAGTTTAGAGGCATGGATGCCCAAGCTGCGGCGCAAGCAGGGATTGACTATTTGGTCGCTAAGGTGAATGGTGAAGGTGGTGCGATCGTCATCGATGCCGCCGGACGCTGTGCCGCAGCACAATCAACATCCGGTTTAATTCGCGGCTGGATCGAATTAGGCGGCGAAACACATTGTAAATTGGGTTAGGCTTTAGGTTTTAGGTGTATTTTCAATACACATCTTTAGTAGGAATCGAAATTGGTGGAAATCCCCCTAAATCCCCCTTTCCAAGGAGGACTTTGACTGGATCTTAGCCCCCTTTTTAAGGGGGTTCGGGGGATTCAGATCTCAAAACGAAGTCTATTCGACTTGTGTATACACTTCGCACACCCCCACTCCCTACCCCCACTCCCCTTGCTCCCAACTGCTGCTTACATCCACATTCCTTTCTGTCGGCGCAGGTGCTATTACTGCGACTTTCCGGTATTTGTCGTTGGCGATCGAGCCAATGGCGCAAATTCTGGTAATATTCAGCTTTATGTCGATCGATTGGCGATCGAAATTGCCACTCAAGTAAATTATCATCAACCCCTAGAAACGATCTTTTTCGGTGGTGGTACTCCTTCCTTACTAACTGTCACGCAACTGGGACAGATTTTAGAGCAATTAGCCGCCAAATTTGGGATTGCGAATAATGCCGAAATCTCGATGGAAATCGATCCGGGGACATTCGACTTGGCGCAACTTCAGGGATATCTCCAGGCGGGGGTAAATCGGGTCAGCATTGGGGTGCAAGCCTTTCAGGACAACTTATTGCAGTTATGCGGTCGATCGCATACCGTAGCTGATATTTACGCTGCTGTAGAGCTATTTCATCAAGGCGGTATTACCAACTGGAGCCTCGATCTAATTTCTGGCTTACCACAACAAACAATCGATAATTGGGTGGCTTCGTTGGCATGTGCGATCGATCTAAATCCTACCCATATTTCCTGTTACGATCTGATTGTCGAGGCGCAAACCCCTTTTGCCAAGCAATATCAGCCGGGGGATAAACCTTTACCCAGCGACGAAGCCACCG
>NZ_JANYJC010000326.1 GCF_025361915.1 Chamaesiphon sp. GL140_3_metabinner_50 | reverse complement strand
TTCTGCTTGGGACATGGCAGGATTGGGATGGGGGGACGGAGAGTAAGGAGTAAGGAGTAAGGAGTAAGGAGTAAGGAGTAAGGAGTAAGGAGTAAGGAGTAAGGAGTAAGGAGTAAGGAGTAAGAAGTAAGGAGTAAGAAGTAAGGAGTAAGAAGTAAGGAGTAGATGTGCAATTACTTCTAAAACCTAAAACCTAATACCTAATACCTAAAGCCTAATACCTAATACCTAAAGCCTAATACCTAACACCTAAAGCCTAATACCTAACATCTAAAGCCTAAAGCTTAGAAATTAGCAGATTTTTGTGAGCTAGTGATGATTGGTGGAGGGTTTGGAGTAATTGGGAGCTGAGTGCGGTACCCGTGGTGAGGTGCGATTGCCACGTTTGCGCGATCGCATTGGCATCGGTGGGGATATCGGCTAATTCCCAGCCAGGGATGTCGATTTCTGTCATTAGTTTACTCACTTTTGGGTCGTAACTAATTGCCCAACATTTACAGCCTTCGGCTGCTGCCATAATCAGACTGTGATAGCGCATTCCGATCGCCAGATCTACGTTTTGAAATAAACCTTTAAGTTGCTTGGGGTTGCTGAGGGTAATTATCTGACTATTATCGGTTAATTGGGCTTGAATTTGCTGGGCGATTTCTAAATCGGTAGTTGGTTGGAAGGGGACGAGTAAAATATGACTGCCAGTGCTAGCTTGCAAGCTGGCTAAGGCTTGAGTGAGAGTATTTAGGCTAGTTGCTGTTAATTTGGGGTGCGATCGCAGGGTGACGGCGATTTTGGGGCTGGATATACCTGCAAGTTCGGGGATGGGAGTGGCTGCCAGACTCCAGACGGGATCGGGAGCCATAATGCCAGATATTCCCCACTGTTCGATTAAGGCGGCGGAGGCTGGATCTCTGACGCTGACAGCGGTGCAGTTTTCAAAGGCGCGTTTGGCAATCCACCGCGTTAGGGGTTTATTTAAAGGGCCGATGCCTTGCGCGATCGCGAATGTTTGTAATCCAAATTGCCGCGCTAACCCAATTAGCCCTCCATAATAGATCGAATTGCGAATACTTGTGGCATCTTGAATCAAACTGCCACCGCCTAAAATCAAAACTTGCGACTCTTTGAGCGCGCGCACGACAGAACCGCTGTTCATCCGATCGTAACTTCTGACACCATAGCTTTTAGATGTCGCGCGAGGATCGGCTGAAAGTACTAATGGTTTTACATGTGACGGTAACATCTCTAGCATCGACGCGAGCAATGCTTCATCACCACCGTTACCTTTGCCATAATAGCCACACAGCACAGCCTGAATTTCACTCATTCGCTCATACACCCGATCGATATCTTACAGGCTATTCTACACTAGTCCGAATGTTGGATAATCGGTCTGCTGCGCCCGGAGCATCGCCCACCGTTTCGATCGATTTAAAGCATCTACTGTCGATCGAACATAACTCGATGGGCGATCGTCAATTCACAGGCGATCGATCTGTTTAAGTAATTTGGCTTAAATCTATTTGTACCTAACTAGATAAGTCCATTCGATCGCGTAAATCTAACGAAATTATAACGAAGTTATTTGTTAAAAAATAAATAATAATCGATCGAATGGTTCGATCGAATCCCTAACTATGTCTATACAATTTTTAACATGGCTAGACAGCATAAACATGTAGAGAAAAGAGTAGTTTATTCGCATAAACCATAGTTGTAGCTATTGTCAAAATCGAGCTAAAGTCGTATGATGAATTCAGTGAAATCTCTGCAAAAGGCTCCGAACTAATTAAGTTGTGTTTACCTAACAGGTTAGCAACCGTTATGTAAAAATAGATTAAGAACTCAGGATGTGCTAGAGAAGTTTCTTAACAAATAATTGTCAGCTTGTCCGTAATCCCATTCGCATTAGCGATCGCCTGCCACAGGCACAGCGTCCGCGCTACGGAATCGCGTTTAATTATCTAATTAATCCAATTCAGACAGCGGATTCGGGTACATATTCATTACCAGCGTCGATCGGACTTGAGATCGGTTATCGCTGTAGATGGTGAATAGGAGCAAGTCGATCTCTAAAAAAAGAAACCCGACAACTTCAGATCGATTGAATGGTCTAGAGTTAGATCTCTATAGCCATCGTTCTCAACTAAATTTGTTGACGAGCTAGATTTTATAAAACTTATTCCCAAGATCGTACATTACTTACTGCAAATAAGGAAGGTAGAAATTATGAATTTCTCATCTAAATTTACGCTGGCTATTGCGACTGCTTCAATTTTGTGTCCGCTGGCTGCTGTTGCCAATCCCGTGTCTACTGGTTCTACTGGTTCGACTGCGGCTGCGGTATCAATTAAATTCCAAGAGTGTAAATGCGGCCCCACTAGTGGCAACTTCTCCATCAACCCTGGTGGAAATGCCTCTGGCGGTGGTAATGGGGTGCAAGAACTCTCCGCTGCGGTAGCGACTGG
>NZ_JANYJC010000319.1 GCF_025361915.1 Chamaesiphon sp. GL140_3_metabinner_50 | reverse complement strand
ACCAACGAACTCAACCAAGTTGCTGACGAATTACAAGCGGCAGTGAGTTAAAACGCTTGATGTTTTAGGCTTGGGGCTTTAATCAACATAACTAGTACCCGCTTTCTGGTACTTACTCAACACCTAACACATAGCAAACATCTAAAACCTAAAACCTAGTTTCTGACTACTACAGCCTCAAACCTAAAACATCAAGTCTAGTCCCTAACACCACCAAATATCTAACACCTCATACCTATGTCGAACACATTTAAAGCCAACTTCCAAGATCGGTTCAATAGCTTATCCTTTAAAACAAAGGCAGTTAGTGTGGTGGTATTACTTTCGACTTTGCCTGTCGTGGGGATTGGCGGACTCGCTTATATGGTGGCGTATGACAGTCTCCAGACAGCAGAAGCCGAGCAACAGCAATATGTGGCGGAATCTTTTAAAGGTAACCTCATCCGGTTTATGATCTTGCGCCGGAAAGATATTCAAAGTTTGTCGGTATCGTCAGTGTTGACTAATCCCAAACTTAGAGCTAGTAGCTCGGTAGCAGAAATCGAAACTTACTTAGATCGATTTGCCGATACTTATAAGTTTTACGACAGTATCATAGTATTCGACCTTCAGGGCAATCCCCTATATGCTTCCAAAGGTAGCCGCCGCGATAATCACAGCGATCGGGCTTATTTCCAAGCGACGCTCAAAACTGGCAAAGCCCAGATTACCAGCGCGGAGATTTCCAAGAGTTCGGGGAAAGCCGTCTATCACATCACCGCCCCTATTCGCGACAGTAGCACGGGACAATTAATTGGGGTCGTGCGTGCTCAGATGCCAGTCGAAGCAATCAAAGTACTAGCTAAAGCTTTTGGCGATACTAAAAATCGCAACGAGTGGCATATCCTCGATCGAAATCTCAACCAATTCATTCTCGCTCAAAAAGAAGATCGAATTGGGCGTACGGGTGATGACTTCTCTAGTTCTAAAAAACTAAAAAATTCCCAGCAGCCAGCCACTGTTACTGATACTAACCAACTTAATGGTAAGAGCCAGCTAACATCCTATCTAGCTGTCGCCGAAACAGCAGATTTACCCGATCTCGGTCTAACGGTGCTGATCGCCAAAGATACAACCGATATTTTTGCCAAGGAACAAGCACTGATGGTCGTAATTGCCTTGGGGATGTTGGCAACTGGGGGTGTGACATTGGGGCTATCTCTCTTGCTGAGTAATCGCGTAACTAAATTTATCAAGCAACTAGCCGACTCGATCGTCAATTCTTCGGAAGCGATCGTCGAAACGGTCGAATCACAAGAAATCACCGTTAACATGCAAGCCAATTCCGCGATCGATACTAGTAAAACGGTCAACGAACTGGGGGCAATTTCCTTCCAATCTGCCGCTCAAGCCGAAGCTTCAGCCAATGGTGCGCGCCAAGCTCTATCGCTATCGGAAGATGGAACTCGATCGGTACAACAAACGCTTCAAGGAATGAATGGACTCCGAGATAAAGTAGATGCGATCGCCAATCAGATTGTTAATCTCAGCGAACAAACCGGACAAATTACCATCGTTTCCGATCTGGTCGCCGATTTGGCGAGTCAAACCAATATGCTCGCACTCAACGCCGCTGTAGAAGCCGCTCGTGCTGGCGAACAAGGTCGCGGATTTAGCGTAGTTGCCGATGAAATTCGGAAATTAGCCGACCAGAGTAAAAAATCCGCCGATAAAATTAACGCCCTAGCCGAAGATATTCAAACAGCAATTAACCGCACGGTCATGGTAACCGATGAAGGTACCAAAACTGTAAACGAAGGGATCGATTTAGCCCGATCGACTGCTGTAACTTTTGCCGGGGTAACCGATGCGGTAAACAACGTATTCTTAAACTCTCAACAAATTTCTACCAGTGCCAAACAACAAGCCGTATCGATCCAACAGGTACTCAGTTCGATGACAATGATCTCGCAAGGATCTCAAGAAAGTGCTGTCGGTATGCACCAAGTGAAAATGACAACTAGAGAGTTAAACCAGGTGGCGGATGAGTTGAAAGCTGCTGTCGTCTAGGGAATAGGGAGTAACGCGCTGTGCGCGTCAACATTTACCCGAAACAAACACCTAACCCCTAAACCCTATCCCTTATCTCTACGGTGTATACACCAGTCGGCTGGACTTCGTTTTGAGATCCAAATCCCCCAACCCCCTTTCCAAGGGGGCTTGAAAGTCCCCCTTGGAAAGGGGGATTTAGGGGGATTCCCACCAATTTCGCTTCTCGCCAGAGATGTGTATAGATCCCCTATCTACTATCCCCTATCCACTATCCACCAAAACACCATGTACATTGACGACGAAGAGCTAAGAGGACTATACAAAACTTCCGCTACCGAACACATTCAGGCGATCGAATCGGCATTGATGCTGTTGGAAAAACAACCGCAAAATATGGCTCCATTAAAAGAATTATTGCGTTCTGCACATACGCTCAAGGGTGACTCGCGGATGTTGGGGGTAGAGGATGTGGAAACCCTCGTCCACCAGATTGAAGAATGCCTGATGCCGCTGGAAAAGGGCGGGGCGAGGATGACCGATGAGTTGTGCGATCGGTTGTATGCTGGACTCGATAGCATTAAGAAGTTAGCCCATACCGCCGTGACGGGCGAAGCTAACGACGTGAATATGTTTTACACGTTGGCAACCCTGATGGGCGATGGTGCGGCTCTTCAAATGCCCACATTCGCTGGCTCAGATACTCGGAACGAGAAACAGATCGCGTCCCCAGCATCAATTTCCGCCGATCTAGATGATGACTCGCAATCGTTTGGATGGGTGACGCTTTCTGATGAGGAGGCTGTCTTTAATACGCCCAAAGATGTCTGGGTGCATGAAGACGATCGATTACCAGTAGTACCGATTTCTGAGTTAGATTTACTACCTTGGAGCGTCGATTCAGCATTAAATCCGCCCGCACCATCGCAACTTCAAGCCGATTTCTTAGATCTCGCCGCTGAACTATTTCCATCCGATTCGACGTTACCGCAATTGGATCGCGGTACGGATTTTGGCGATTTTAACCTGTTGCCGAATACCGTGCAGCCAGCCGCTAGTCTCGATTCGCTCGATTTAGAATTTGGCAATTTACCATTCCTGTCGAGTACCGCACATCCAGTCGCTAATCTCGATCCGACGGCAACCGACGATCGATCTTTGTTTAGCCTAGATGATGATTTTATCCTCACTCCCGATCGAGACGAACTTGCCACGTTGGCGATCGATCGTGATGATGTGTTTGCGACTTTCGATAATATGTTGGTGCCTACCGCCGACGATCTAGCCTTTCACGAGTCATCGCTATTCCCAGAGGCGTTGGCGGAGCCTCTGCTGGACGCGAGAATCGTCGAGCCTGCTTCCACTCCGATGGTCAAACAGCCACCAGCAACAGCTCCAGCCGCAACCGATCGGGTAACCGAGTACCAAATCGATACAATTCGGGTCGAAGCGAAGCAATTAGACGCATTAATGGGGCAATCTGGCGAGATTAACGTTATCAACCAACAGATTGTCGGTAGGTTAACCGATCTCGAATTACTGCTCGAACTTTGGGAAAATGGCACTCGCGATCTCCAGCAGATCCAAACCATGCTCCAACAAATTCCCACCCAATCGCCGATCCATCGGCAATTACAGCGCAACGAACGCCAGTGGGAGCAAATGGGTGCATTAATTAGCAAGTTCAAAAAATCGATCGATGCCGATAGCTCTAGGCTCGATTTAATTACATCCGCACTAGAATCGGGCGTGAAAAAGCTGCGCTTGTTACCATTTTCGACTATTTTCAATCTCTATCCTCGGATGGTCAGAGATTTAGCCAAAAGCCAAGCGAAAGAAATTAACTTCACGATCGAAGGTGGCGACCTCCTCCTCGATAAACGGCTCCTAGAAGAGATTAAAGACCCGTTGATGCATATTTTACGAAATGCGATCGATCATGGCATTGAAACGCCAGCAGAACGTCAGCAGAGCGGTAAATTTGGGGCTGCAACCTTAATGATTCAAGTCAGACAGGTGGGTAACCAAACCACGATCGAGATCCTTGACGATGGGCGGGGGTTGGACGTACAACGGATTAAAGCCACTGCGATTAAGCGCGGCTTGCATACCAGTGCAGAATTAGACCAGATGAGCATCGATCGGATTCAATCGCTGATCTTTGCCTCTGGCTTTTCGACGCGCACGCGGGTGACAGAGCTGTCTGGGCGCGGTGTCGGCTTAGATATCGTGCGGACGAATATCGAACGCATTAAAGGTTCGGTAGAAGTGGAATCGTCACCCGATCGCGGGTGTACGTTCCGCATTCAACTCAGTCACGCGATCGGGAGTTCGCAAGTGATGATGGTCGATGTGCGCGATCGTCGTTATGCCATCCCCGTAGAGTTTGTCGATCGGATGTTGCTCGTCAACAAGGCGGAAATTTTCGCCCTCGGTGGCGTTACCACCACCCAAATCGACGGACGGACGATTACCGTCGCCTGGTTAGCCGATCTGCTGGCTCTCCCAGCAATCGCGCCTAATTCCCCCGGCGAAATTAACCGTACGCCTAACTCGATTGCCTGTCTGTTGCTCCAATCGGGGCGACAGCAACTAGCACTACTAGTCGATCGCATCAACGATCGTCAATTAGTCACGATCGAAGCTCCCCATCCCATCCTCAAAAATGTCCCCCACTTAGCTGGCTCGACAATTTTGGGCACTGGCGAAGTCTGTTTGGTACTCAACCCGATCGATTTATTCGCCACCGCAGCCGGAGATCTCGATTCGCAGCTAGCTCCTAATCTGCCGACACCAATTGCCAAAGCGATCGCGCCAGCAATTTTGTTAGTGGAAGACTCCCTCGTCATTCGGACGCAAATGACCCGGATTTTACAAGGAGCTGGTTACCGAGTTACCGCCGCCAACGACGGCTTGGCGGGCTGGGAAACCCTCCAATCTGGCAAATTCGATCTCGTCGTCTCCGATGTCGAGATGCCCCGCTGGGGAGGACTGCAACTCACCACCGAGATCCGCAGCCACTCAGAATACCAAAACCTGCCTGTAGTGCTGGTTACCACCCTCTCCCAAGCCGCCGATCGCGATCGTGGTTTTCAAGCTGGTGCCAACGCCTATCTCACCAAAGGTGATTTCGACCAACAGCTCTTGCTTGATACCCTCGATCGATTGGTGTAGAGAGATGGGAGATGGGAGTGCGGAGATGGGAGATAAGAGAGAGGGGACAGGGAATAGAACTAATTGCCAGCTTACTCCTTCTACTCTTTACTCCTTGCGCTCCACCCCTCTCCCATCTCCATTCTCCCAACTCCCATCTTTCTCAAATCCACATACCCCCAATAACCCCATCATGGCTCCTACAAAAATAATGATTGTTGAAGATTCACCCGTCGCAATGGAAATATTGCAACGGTTGTTTAAAAGCACCCCCGAAATCGAAGTTGTCGGTATTGCTAGAAATGGACAAGAAGCTCTCGCAATGATTCCCCGGCTCAATCCTGCGGTGATTTGTACCGATTTTCACATGGAACCGATCGATGGTTTGGAACTTACTAAACAGGTAATGGCAAACTTTCCCTGTCCAATTTTGGTATTGAGCAACTCTGTCAAATCCGACGACACCAAAAATGTCTTTGCCCTACTCCAAGCCGGAGCATCAGATATTTACCCCAAACCCGTCGGCGGTGACTATGCCGAATACGAAGCCATTAAAAAAAGAATTCTCTCTAAAATTAAACTCCTCTCAGGGTTAAAAGTAAAAGCCAAGCCTCTGAGCTAGAGTTAGGAGATGGGAGAACGGAGTACGGAGATAGGAGTAGGGAGAAGTTTGTGGGATTAAAAACTTATCTTTCTCCCCGTCTCCTCGTCTCCCAGTCCCCCAGTCTCCCCGTCCTCACCTCTCCCATCTCCGTCCTCCCAACTCCCATCTACCTGCCATGTCCCCGACAAAAATTCTCCTAGTTGACGATTCGCTAATCGCTCTTGAATTGCTGCAACGCTTATTGAGAGATAGCCCAGAAATTGAAATAGTGGGCACGGCGCGCAACGGTAGAGAAGCACTAGAATCGATCCCCAAAGTCAATCCTAGTGTAATTTGTACGGATTTACACATGTCACCGATCGACGGTTTAGAACTTACCAAAGAGGTAATGGAAAAGTTCCCCCGCCCAATTTTAGTAATTAGTAACTCAGTCCAAGAAGACGATACCAAAAATATCTTTGGGCTACTGCAAGCCGGGGCTGTCGATATTTTCCCCAAACCAACCAGTGGAGACTATCTAGACTACGAGCAGATTAAAAATCGACTGCTTGCCAAAATTAAAATGCTCTCGCAGGTAAAAGTTAAAGCTAGAAATAGTGGTTTAGATGCCAAATCTACTAATAGCGGCAATCTCGATCGAACGGGTAACATTCGCGCGATCGCGATTGGAGCCTCTACAGGCGGCCCTCAAGCTATACACAAAATTCTTACCACACTTCCCCAAAATTTTCCAGTCCCAATTATCTGCGCCCAACATATCGGCGATGGCTTTTTGACAGGGTTGATTAGTTGGCTCAAAGAAGACTCCCAATTAAATGTCAAAGTTGCCCAAATTGGCGAAACTCCCGCACCAAAAACAGTTTACTTCGCACCCGAACGAGCGCACCTAGAATTCGACGCTCAAGGCAAATTTATCTACAGTAATTTTACTAGCTCTACAGGTACTTGCCCCTCGATCGATGCCCTGTTTCGATCGGTAGCCCGCATTTATGGTAATACTAGTGCGAGTATTCTTCTCACTGGGTTGGGCACTGATGGCGTAGCGGGTACAGAAGCTATTAACGCCAGCGGCGGCATCACCATCGCTCAAGACGAACACAGTTGCCTGGTATTTGGCATGTCTAAAGCGGCGATCGCCTCTAAGAGTGTCGCACATGTTTTGAGTCTGGCGGACATTGCACCTTTTTTAATCGCAGAAATCGTGAATTAGGTATTAGGATTAGGTTTTAGGTTTTAGGTTTTGGACTTTAGATCTGTAGGTTGGGTTTCGCCTTGTACTGAGCGTAGCGGTTCGTGTAGCGTCTCGAAGAGAAGAGAAGTATCCAAAATAGTGATATCACCCAGCAGAATCGACACAGATGTAATAAGATCGACAAAACCAATCGTCCATCTACATAAGAGCAGTTTGTGTTAAATCGTCATCGCTGGGCAATCAATTTAGTTGTAGCTGTGTCTCTACTAGCTTTAACTGGATTTTCGCTAGTGCCAATCTTCAATTTGGGGCTAGATAGTGGTACCGCCACTGCTACCGACTCCAATAGCCTCTCAGCCGCGCAAACCAGTCAACTTCAGGCGCAGGCACAGGGATATCTTCAAGTATTACAAAGAGAGCCAGAAAACCAAGTCGCGCTCAAAGGCTTACTCAATGCTAGGTTGCAATTGGGTGATGTTAAAGGCAGTTTGGCTCCGCTCGAAAAAATTGCCGCACTCAATCCTCAGATGCCAGATTATACGGTACTTTTAGCTCAAACTAAATTGTATTTAGGCGATCGTGAAGGTGCGACAGCCAGTTATCGGGCTATCTTGGCAACTCAGCCGCAGAATATTAACGCACTGCAAGGGTTAGTTAGCTTACTAGTCGAAGCCAAACGCCCCGAAGCAGCTATCGGTGCGGTTCAGACTGCACTGAAAACAGCACCAGGCACGATCGATAATACACCGCTAAAATTATTATTAGCGCAAGTTTATCTCACCCAACAGCGTAATGCCGATGCACTCGGTATTTACGATACTGCGATCGAATCCAATCGCGATGATTTCCGCCCGATCTTGGCTAAGGCTCTGGTTTTCAAACAAATGGGCAATCTCACCGAGGCACAATTGTTAATGAATACTGCCGAAAACTTGGCTCCAGCCGAGTACAAAGATCAAATTAAACAAATCGCCCAAGCCACCCAACCGCCAAAAGCAATTATCGCGCCCAATCTCAGTACTCCTGCCCCTGCTGCGCCCAATAATACTCCCCGTCAGCCTGCGGCAACACCTCAGGTAGGGAAGTAAGATCGCCGATTCTCATAAGTATCATAAGAGCCATCTTAGCGAAACAGCTAACAGCCTAAAATCCCCTCCTCGGAGGGGATTTTCATGCGTGGGATTTTCATGCACGGGATTTTCGAGCTAGGCTTTGGTGGTAGATTTTAGTTTCTTTCTCATACCCAATGCTGCCATAACAGCATATCTAAAATTGGAATGTAGCCGATCGTACCAAATTAAACTAAGAATTCTGGTATAAGCATAGATTCATGCTGTTGTCAATTTCAATCTCAGTCAAATCGGTAGCTCTACCAAACTCTTCGACAACCGCGATAAAATCAGATTAACTCCACTACCGATCCTTGCCTGCACGACAATTATGAACCACACAGATAATCAGTCACAGATGAACCCAATTATTTCTAACCAAGAACCATATTTTGGCCCACGTTGGTTGGTAGAAGAGCGTGATGCTTGTGGAGTGGGGTTTATAGCGTGTCCAGCCGGGGATACCAGTCATAAGTTGATTCAGCAGACACTGACGGCTCTGACTTGTATGGAGCATCGGGGCGGTTGTAGTGCCGATCGCGATTCTGGTGACGGCGCAGGAATTCTAACACAGATTCCGTGGGCGTTATTTGAGTCTGTGACTCAGGGTGTAGATAAGTCTAATTTAGCGGTAGGGATGTTATTTCTGCCACAGGATGCGGCTAAACGTGCTGTAGCCAAGGCAATTGTGACAGATGTCGTCACTCAGGAACAGTGTCGATTAATTGGTTGGCGAGAGGTACCTGTTAAACCAGAGACTTTAGGATCTCAAGCCTTGGCGAATCAACCCCACATCGAGCAAGTAGTAATTGCTGGAACGACGACTGGGGATGAGTTAGAGCGGCAGTTGTACATGGTGCGGCGCAAGATTGTCAAGGCATTGCAGGCTGACGGTAGAGTAAAGCCTGGGGATGATTTTTATATTTGTTCGTTGTCTAGTCGGACGATCGTGTATAAAGGGATGGTGCGATCGGCTGTATTGGGTGAGTTTTATAGTGACTTAACTAACCCTGAATTTACAGCGGCGTTTGCGGTTTATCACCGACGGTTTAGTACGAATACTTTGCCAAAATGGCCATTGGCTCAACCGATGCGAGTGCTGGGGCACAATGGCGAAATTAATACGCTGTTGGGTAATATTAATGGCATGACGGCGCGGGAAAGCGATCTCAATCATCCGCTATGGAACGAGCGGTTGCGCGAGTTGCAGCCGATTCTGAATTTGGATAATAGCGATTCGGGGACGCTCGATAATGTCTTGGAATTAATCGTGCGTTCGGGGCGGAGTCCGATCGAAGGCTTAATGATGATGGTACCAGAAGCGTACAAGAATCAGCCGGAATTAGATAATCGTCCCGAAATTACCGACTTTTATGAGTATTATTCGGGATTGCAGGAAGCTTGGGATGGCCCAGCATTACTCGCTTTCTCTGATGGTAAGGTAGTTGGGGCGGCACTCGATCGTAATGGTTTGCGTCCGGCGCGGTATTGTATTACTAAGGATGGTTATCTCTATGTCGGCTCTGAGGCTGGGGTGGTAGATTTACCTGTAGACCAAATCGTTGAAAAAGGTCGGCTCGGCCCTGGTGAAACGATCGTGGTAGACTTAGAAACCAAAGAGATTTTACATAATTGGGAAGTCAAAGAGCGGATTGCAAACGCGCATCCCTATGGCGCATGGCTGAAAGAATATCGTCAAACATTAACCAGCCAACCGTTTGAAACTACCGCTCGGATCGAACCGTCGAATTTGCTCAAGCAGCAGACGGCATTCGGCTACACCGAAGAAGACATTACGATGATCGTCAACGATATGGCAGAAAATGGCAAAGAGCCAACTTTCTGCATGGGCGATGATATTCCCCTCGCCGTATTATCCGAAAAAGCACATCCTTTATACGACTATTTTAAACAACGGTTCGCGCAAGTAACTAACCCCGCGATCGATCCGCTGCGCGAAAAATTAGTCATGTCGCTCGATGTTAGCCTGGGTAAAAAAGGTAACTTGCTCGAAGCCAAACCCGAATATGCCGGGATGTTGAAATTAACTAGTCCCCTGTTAAATGAAGCCGAACTAGAATTAATTAAAGCATCCTCCCTGGGAACCGAATTTATCTCGACACTTTATGCTGTCAATGATGGTGTCGATGGCTTAAAAATCGCGATCGACAAATTATGTACCGCCGCCCTCGAAGCTGTCAAAACAGGTAAACAAATCATCATCCTCAGCGATTGGACGAATGATGGTTTAACCGACGAAATTACCTACGTTCCGCCGCTAATAGCTGTCGGTGCAGTTCACCATTTCCTCACTGCTCAAGCGGTGCGCGCGCGGGTATCTCTGGTTGTCGATACCGCTCAGTGTTGGAGTACCCACCACTTCGCCTGTCTAGTGGGCTTCGGTGCATCCGCCGTTTGTCCGTATCTCGCCTGGGAATCCGTCCGCAGTTGGTGGAATTCGTCCAAAACCCAAGCCGCCATCGGACGAGGCGAACTAGATATTACGATCGAGAAAGCCCAGGCTAACTATCGTAAAGCGATCGAAGATGGCTTGCTCAAAATCCTCTCGAAAATGGGCATCTCCCTACTGTCATCTTACCAGGGAGCGCAAATCTTTGAAGCGATCGGCATCGGGCGCGAAGTTCTCGATATCGCCTTCAAAGGCACCACCTCCCGCATCGGCGGTTTGACGATGGCAGACGTGGCGCAGGAAACCATGACATTCCACCACAAAGCCTTCCCCAAAGAGCTGAAGAAACTCGAAAACCTCGGCTTCTTCAACTACCGCCCCAGTGGTGAATACCACATGAACAGCCCCCAACTGGCGAAAGCTCTCCACAAAGCGGTAGACGCATATTCGACTCAGGAGGGTTACGATCACTATGAGACATACAAAAAATATCTTCAGGATCGCCCCGTAACGGCTCTGCGCGACCTACTT
>NZ_JANYJC010000214.1 GCF_025361915.1 Chamaesiphon sp. GL140_3_metabinner_50 | reverse complement strand
TTCATTTGGGGCTTACTCGCGGCGTTATATGCTTACCAAAGTTATCAAGCTTGGCTAGTCAATCGGGATGTAGTACTGGGTAGAAAGCAATTTGCACCAGCCGAGCGGTATGAATTCAGTCAAGTTGCACTGCTGCAATTTACCTATATTGCTAGTTTTGGTTCCGAACTCGCTGCTGTGTCGATGTTGCCTGTCTTCTTCGAGAAAACATTCGGACTTCAACATGCCGCCGCCGCGATGATTGCGGCTACATATCCATTTTTAAACCTCTTCTCTCGCCCTAGTGGTGGTTTTATTTCTGATAAATTTGGAAGTCGGAAATGGACGATGACTGTAGTAACCGGATTAATCGGGATTGCCTATTTAGTAGCCCATCAAATCGATAAAACGTGGGCTTTACCTATAGCAGTTGGCGTGACGATGTTTTCAGCTTTATTCGCTCAAGCTGGCTGTGGTGGTACCTATGCAATTGTGCCGTTAATTAAGAAAGAAATTACTGGACAAGTCGCGGGAAATGTCGGTGCTTATGGTAATTTTGGTGGTGTAGTTTATCTAACTATTTTCAGTTTGACTGATGCACCGACTTTATTTGCTTCGATGGGTATCACTGCCTTAGTATGTGCTTTCATGTGTGCCTTCTTTCTGAAGGAACCACAAAACTCTTTTGGATTGGATAATGTTTTAGCAGTCGAACCGAGTGGAATTCGAGCGAATTTCTAATTATGCAAACCTAATTTGTTACTTACAATCTTGTCAGTTTGAAACCACTCTCAGGTGGTTTCAAACATCAGCGTTTGAGTAAGTAGTAATTTGGGTTAGATTATAAAAAACTCAAGTATTAGTGTTCCTAATTTAAGTGCCCGGTATCTCTCTATTCCTAGTTCTCAATCTACCTCGATCGATCTCAGGAGAATGCTATGTCGTCAATGTCTCACGAGTCATCTACTGTTGATGCAACAAATGAATCACCCTTAATGAGTACTGCCGCTCCTATTTTGAGCGATCTGAGTTATTCCCAAGTGATGTTTTGGTCGGCAGCCATTGGCGTTGCTGGGGGATTAGTTGCTACTGCTTACTATTACCTGATTGAAGGTTCGATGCACCTCGTGTGGACGCAGGTGCCGGAGCTGATCCAAGTGTATTTTCCTGGGGAGTTTTTCATCCACAATTATGTGTGGATTGCTGCTTCGGTGGGTGGATTATTAGTAGGGCTATCGCTCTATTACATGGGTTTGCCTGGGGAAGTTGCCTTTGTGGTAGATAAGGTACACGATCCGGGGCGGATCGATATGAAACAGACTCCAGCGATGATTGTCGCGTCGTTATTCTCGATCGTGGCTGGCGGTAGCGCGGGGCCAGAAGCACCGCTGGTACAGGTGAATGGTAGTATTGGTGGCTGGGTGGGTACCAAGCTAAATCTATCGCTGGCTTCGGTGCGGATTCTGACCTTTTGCGGCATGAGTGCCGCTCTAGGAGCTTTCTTTGGTGCGCCGTTGGGTGGGGCACTGTTCGCGCTCGAAATTCCCCACCGTCGCGGGTTGGAATACTATGAGGCGATTATTCCGGCGGTGCTATCGGCGGTTTTGAGCTTTACCGTATTTCGGTTTAGTACGGGGCTATCGATCGGCGGTATGTACCACTTTGCACCGATTCCACCCTTGACGCTGATGAATCTGCTGGAAGGGGCGATCTTGGGTGCGGTAGGGGCGGCGGTTGCCTTGTTATTCGTGCTGGTGTTCCGCACTGTGGGCTATTTGACAGCACCTCTACATCATCAAACAATTTTACTGGCAACGCTGGGCGGATTATCGATCGGGTTAATTGCCTTAGTTTTTCCCCAGACGTTATTTTTTGGTGAGGAGCAAATCGAGACAGTCATCGAGCATGGTGCTAGCTATGGGATTGCGTTACTATTAGCGATCGGATTGGCGAAAATGCTCACCATTAGCTGTACGCTACATGCTGGCTTTCGGGGTGGCTTTATTTTCCCGCTGTTTTATATTGGCTCGGTGGTGGGTTTAGCGATTTCGCTGGGTTTCCCCCAGATCCATCCGACAATCGCAATGGTATGTATGATGGCGGCGGTAAATGTGGCAATTACCAAGACTCCGATTAGCAGTACGGTGATTTTGAGCGTAATTGCCGACACCTCAATGGTGCCCGTTATTGTGATTGCCAGTCTGACTAGTTTCTTGCTTACTACCCAAGTATCGCTGATTAAAACCCAACGATCGCGGACGGTAACAGCCGGAGAATATCAGCCCCCGGCTAAGGTGCCATCGATCGAGGCTGGCGTACTTACACAAGCTTAAATAGCTGACGATCGATCTGAAGTTAAATTTACTTGACATCCACCAAACTACAAGTTTGAGGAGAGCGCACTAATAAGCCATATTCAATCCCTTGAGCGACAGCTTGATACGATGCTTCGAGGATATTATCAGATACGCCGATCGTCGTCCAGCGATGTATGCCATTACTCGACTCTACTAACACGCGAGTTACCGCCGAAGTTCCTGCACCGCCGTCGATAATTCGCACCTTATAGTCGGTGAGATAGCATTTATTTAACTCTGGATAAAACTGACTTAATGCTTTGCGTAAGGCGGCATCTAGAGCCGATACGGGGCCATTTCCTTCGGCGGCTTCGAGAATATTTTGCCCATCTACCGCGATTTTAATCGTGGCGAGGGAGTGGTGTTGGGTGGCGTTAGCGTAGTCTCTTTTCGGGAGAATCGCGCAATGTACCTGAAAATCTTGGATGGTAAATAACGTCGAGGTTTGTCCTAAAATTTCGCGCATTAATAGTTCAAAACTCGCCTCGGCTCCTTCAAATTGATAGCCTTGGTATTCTAATTCTTTGAGTTTGGCTAAAATTTGGCGGGTGCGCGGATCTTCCTTTGTCAGCGTCAATCCCATTGTGCTGGCTTTAATTAACACATTGCTCAATCCCGATTGTTCGGAAATGGCAATCCGGCGTTCGTTGCCGACTTGGGTGGGGGCGATATGTTCGTAGGTGAAGGGGTTGCGCTCGACGGCGGAGACATGGATGCCACCTTTATGGCTGAAGGCGCATTTACCGACGAAGGCGGCGTAATCATTAGGGGCGACATTAACGACTTCGCTGACGAATCTACTTACCTGTGTCAGGCGGGTGAGATTGGTATCGGTGAGACAGGAGTAACCGAGTTTGAGTTGGAGATTGGGAATAATCGAGCAGAGATTGGCATTGCCACAGCGTTCGCCATAGCCATTGATGGTGCCTTGTACCATTGTCGCGCCACTGGTTACTGCTGCGATCGCATTGGCTACGGCTAGTTCGCAATCGTTATGCGAGTGAATGCCAAATTGAAGCTGTCGCTGAGGATCGAGAGTATTAATTACGTCGCTGACAATTTGGGTAATTTCTGGGGGCATCGTCCCCCCATTAGTATCGCAAAATACCAGCCAATCCGCACCAGCCGCGATCGCAGTTTGCAAAGTTTGAAGGGCGTATGCGGGATTTGCCTTATAACCATCGAACCAATGTTCGGCATCGTAAATTACGCGCCTACCCTGAGAAATTAGGTACTCGATCGAATCGCGAATCATCTCCAAATTCTCGGCTAAATCGGTCTTTAAGCCCTCAGTAACGTGGAGATCCCACGATTTACCAAAAATTGTCACCCACTGCGTCCCAGCGGCAATTATCGCGGCTAGCATTTTATCTTCAGCAGCCCTACCGCCAGGGCGACGGGTAGAGCAAAAAGCCACTACTTGCGCCTGAGTTAACGGTTCTAGCTGCAACCGTCGAAAAAATTCCCCATCTTTAGGGTTAGCACCCGGCCAACCACCTTCAATCCACGGTACGCCTAATTGGTCGAGTTGCCGCGCAATTTTGAGTTTATCTTCAACCGATAAAGTCAATCCTTCTCTCTGCGCGCCATCGCGGAGCGTTGTATCGTAGATGTGAATCATGGGGGAGAAGTAAGAAGTAAGAAGTAAGAAGTAAGAAGTGATAGGTAAGGAGTAAGTCCGGTGGCAAGTGTTACAAAATTGCGAGAAAATAGAATCAGCTTTTACTTTAAAGAACGATCGTGCCTCAAGTCACCGCCCAAGGAAAAAACTTTACCTGCGAAACTGGAGCCAACCTCCGTCAGGTATTACTCGCCAATGGGGTAGATCTTTACAATGGAAATGCTCGGATAATTAATTGTATGGGCATCGGTACCTGTGGTACATGTGCAGTCGCGATCGAGGGTGAGGTATCGCCGCCAAATTGGAAAGATACCGCTCGTCGAGCCTTTCCACCCCATACCCCCAGCCGCAATCTCCGCCTCGCTTGTCAAACGCAGGTTTTGGGCGATATTACCGTAAGTAAATTTACCGCTTTTTGGGGACAAGGACTCGATCGATCCTGGTAAGGGAGATTTGGGTTTTAGG
>NZ_JANYJC010000210.1 GCF_025361915.1 Chamaesiphon sp. GL140_3_metabinner_50 | reverse complement strand
GAGTCTTTGAATTACTTGCGATTCCGCAAACAATTATCGAACGTCCCGATGCGATCGTGCTGCCGCCAGCAACTAGTAAAATTGAATATCGTAACGTTAATTTTGGTTATACATCCGATAAACCTATTTTAAAAGATTTTAATCTGACTGTAAAATCTGGAGAAACAATCGCGCTCGTTGGCACTTCAGGTGCGGGAAAAAGTACAATTTTAAGTTTATTAAACCGCTTCCATGATGTATCATCTGGCAGCATTTCGATCGATGGTATCGATATTCGCGATGTGACGCTCAAAAGTTTGCGCCGTCAAATAGGCATCGTCCCGCAGGATACAGTATTACTCTCTGGACATATCGCTCAAAATATCGCCTTTGGACAAACAGATTTCGATATTAAAGATGTCGAAGAAGCTGCTAAAATTGCCAATGCTCATCAATTTATTTCCCAACTTTCGCAAGGTTATTATACTTATGTTGGCGAGAAAGGAACCACATTATCGGGCGGACAAAAACAGCGGATTGCGATCGCTAGAGCCGTATTATTTAACCCGCGCATTCTGATTCTCGACGAAGCAACTTCCGCGCTAGACTCCGAATCGGAAGCCTTAGTTCAAGAAGCACTAGAGCGAATTATGGCAGATCGCACGGTATTTATTATCGCTCATCGTTTGGCGACAGTCCGCAAAGCCGATCGCATTTTAGTAATTGAAAATGGCGAGATTATCGAAGCGGGTACGCACAGCGAATTACTCGATCGATCTGGACGCTACGCACAGTTTTATGCTCGACAATTTAGCCAGCAAAGTTAGATTTGTTCGAGCGCAGCGAAAAAAAGCCAACATAAAAATAAGGTAGGTGCAATCTTAGATTACACCTACCTTCTATCTACCCTAAATTATCTCAGATCTTTGCCAGTACATAGTAAGTAGCTGATAAAAATAGCCTAGAAACCTACAGCAATTCTCATTTTAAAACTCTGACGCTATTTTATCGCTTCAATCTTGAAGATCGTTGACGACAGAATGCGGATTGCAGCAGTTTTATTTTTAAAAACCACCAATTAACGAATATCTACGATCCGACTTTAGCTGTCGAGCGTTGTTTGCGACGACCGATAGGCGCGGGGCTAGAATCGTTACCCACACCAGCACCGACCGCAACATTCGCTGTACTTGGCTTGTTGCCATCTTCAGGCGTTTGCATCATTAATACCAGTAGCGGACGACTTTGCAATTCGCGACGTACCAACCGTTGAAGTGCAGACTCTAATTCAATCTGTAATCCAGTCCAGTCGATGTCTAACTGACCTGATTCAAATTTACGTGCAAACCGATCCCACCGATCGATTAAAGTATTTTCAATGGTCTTTTGGATCAGCGCGGCGATTAGCGACTGTTCGACGGCTGTGACCACACCACGCAGGTTAACCTGGGGTTTGACCATCATTTTACCATCTAGCCCGATTGCCAGCGCAACGGTAACTACACCGTCTCCGGCGAGCTGTTTGCGTTCTTCCATTACCTGTGCTTGGTCGTGGACGATACCAGCGTTATCGACTAGTTGTACTCCAGAAGGCACTTTGCCATTTTTGCCAATACTATTTTCAGTAAGTTCGACAATATCACCATTGTCAATAATGACCATATTCTCGGCAGGAATGCCCGTGCTTTGAGCGGTTTGGGAATGCTTAATTAGCATCCGGTGTTCGCCGTGAACGGGGATAAAGAATTTAGGACGAGTCAGACTCAGCATTAATTTCTGGTCTTCTTGGCAACCGTGTCCAGAAACGTGAATGCCTTTATCGCGTCCGTAAATGACGTTGGCACCCTGCATCATCAATTTATCGATGGTGTTGACTACAGCAATGGTGTTGCCCGGAATTGGGTTAGCTGAGAAGATAATTGTATCGCCCTTGCGGATGCGGACTTGACGATGTTGACCGTTAGCAATTCGGGTCATCGCCGCTAGGGTTTCGCCTTGAGAGCCAGTCGTTAGAATGAGTACTTTATCATCGGGGAGATGATTGGCTGATTGGAGCGGCTCGAATACGTCGTCGGGACAGTTAATATAACCAAGGTTCCGAGCGTGAGCGATCACGTTGAGCATCGATCGACCGACTACGCAGACTTTCCGATTGTACTTCATGGCGATCTCGATCGTCATGTTGATCCGGTGAACGGAAGATGAGAAGGTGGTGACCATTACCCGACCTTTTGCTAGCGATATAAACCTGTCGAGGTTGGGGAATACCGAACGCTCGGATGGTGTAAAGCCAGGAATCTCGGAGTTGGTGGAGTCACTGATTAGGCACAGTACGCCTTTTTCACCATGTTCGGCGAGTTTGGCATAGTCGTAAGCTTCGCCATCGACGGGGGTATGGTCGAATTTAAAGTCTCCAGTATGGATAACGACACCGACGGGAGTATGCAGCGCAACTGTAAAGCTATCGGCGATCGAGTGGGTATTGCGGATAAACTCAACGAAGAAGGATTCGCCAATTCTGACTATATCGCGGGGGGCGACTGTTTTTATTTTAGTCCGATCGGCAACACCAGCTTCTTCTAGCTTCCCTTGTAATAGTGCCATCGCTAGCCGAGGGCCATAGATAATTGGAATATCAAATTGCTTGAGGTGATAAGGAATCCCACCGATGTGATCTTCATGTCCGTGGGTGACGATCATTCCTTTGATTTTGTGCTGATTTTCCCGCAGATAGGTCATATCTGGCAAGACGATATTGATGCCGTGCATTCCATCTGTTGGGAATGCTAGCCCCGCATCGAGTAGTAAAATCTCGTCGTTAATTTCAAAGACACATGTATTTTTACCGATCTCGTGTAAACCGCCCAATGGGATGATTTTCAGGGTGGGTTCGTTAGGATTTTTTGCTTTTACAGGTGTCAGGGAAGATTTGAGAATTGGACTCATTTAGATTAAATTTAGATAGTTGGATGATTATGTTGCAAAACTGGTTTTTTCGATGTATCGATCGGCCATTACTAATCTCAATTAGCGATCGAATCCGATAATTAAAATCGAAACTTGGTTGGGTGCTGTGGCGCACTACTCGACATTCGTGCCGATGCACTCGGTCGCCAATATTCAGTCAGTTTAAAGTGCCGCTACAGCCGCTCAAACTATTTCAGGCTATGCCGTTCGCGCTTTAAATTGAATATAAAATAAATAATAATTACTAAAACTATGCGCTAGAAATTTGCACTGGCTATTATTAAACTAACTGAATATTTACTATTTAACATTGAGGTCGCTCGGTGCTAGCCTCACATTATTTAGAATCGATTGCCGATGGCACACTTGGCGAACGGTTCGGAACTCGTTCTGTTTTGAATCTGCTATTTAGATCGGGCTGTTGCTGCTAACCCGTCAATTTTTAACCTAGCAGTTTCCAGGCTCGTTGGCATTTTTCCTCGTTACCTTAGTTGTATCATATTATTGGCAGTCGGTCAATCGATCGCGGTGCAATTATCCAATTCGATCGGGTTGCGGCATCGCTAAATCGCCAGTCATAGCTGGCATTAATCCCTGTTGGTGCAAAAGCTGTTCGATTTGTGGTAGTAGTTGGTTCGGTAATTCGCACATTGGTAATCGTAGTCCACCGACTTCCCAGCCTTGCAATTTTAATGCTGCTTTAATCGGCATCGGGTTGGGGGCGAGAAATAGCCCTTTGAACAATGAGAGCATTTTAATGTGCATGGTCATTGCTAGGTGATTTTGACCGGATGCAAATGCCGCAATCATCGCCTGGATTTCAGAGCCGACTAAATGACTGGCAACGCTGACTACTCCCTTACCGCCAACAGCTAGCATCGGCAGTGTCAACGAGTCATCACCTGAATAAATTGCAAAATCTGGTGGCGTGAGGCTCCGAATTTGACTGGCTACATCTAAATTACCCGTCGATTCTTTAATTGCCACAATGCCATCTAATATGGCTAATTTACCGATCGTTTCTGGCTCTAACTGTTGTCCGGTACGTCCGGGGATATTATAGAGCATCATCGGTAAGTCGCAAGCTGCGGCGATCGCCTCGAAATGCTTGTACAAACCAATTTGTGGAGGTTTGTTATAGTATGGCACTACTTGAAGACTGCCATCTACTCCTAGTTTAGCAGCTTTTTGGGTGGCTTCGATCGCCTCGCTGGTAGAATTAGATCCAGTTCCGGCAATTACTTTGGCTTTACCCCCTACTGCTGATTTGACGACTTGGAATAGTTGGTATTCTTCATCCCAACTCAGCGTTGGCGATTCTCCAGTCGTCCCACATACCACAATGCCATCCGAGCCATTGGCGACTAAATGCACGGCTAATTTTTCTGCTTCGGCATAGTGAACATTTCCATCCCTATCGAAGGGTGTAACCATTGCCGTGATGACTCGTCCGAAATCGATTGTCATGGGGAAGGGGTTAGGTATTAGGTGTTAGGTATTAGGTGAAAGATCCGTAGGGGCGGGTTTATGTCATCAGTGACGCTTACACTGATGATTTAATTCAAACCCGCCCTCCCCCACTGATAATGATGTCTTAGTCCAGATCCGAAATCGTCTACTTACGTTTGAGCCACTTATTCTCGACTAGCAATTCGGCAATCTGAACGGCATTAAGAGCTGCCCCTTTGCGGATTTGGTCGCCGCAGAGCCACAGTTCTAACCCATTGGGGTGAGAGATATCGCGCCGAACCCGACCGACTAAGACTTCATCTTTGCCTGAAGCATCGATCGGCATCGGGAAGTAATTATTAGTCCAATCTTCGACTAATTTTACACCAGGAGCGGTAGCTAAGATCGATCGAGCTTTGTCTGGATCGAATGGTGCGGCAAATTCGAGGTTAATGGCTTCGGAGTGGGCGCGTAAAACGGGGACGCGGATACATGTCGCCGTAACTCGTAAATCTGGAGTGCCAAAAATCTTGCGAGTTTCGTTGACCATTTTTAGTTCCTCCTCACAATAGCCCGATTCGTCGATCGGGGTGTTATGCGGGAATAAATTAAAAGCTAGGGGATAGGGGAAAATTTCGGGTTTAGGTGTCTTGCCATCTAAAATATCGCGAGTTTGGGTTTCGACTTCTGCCATCGCTCTGGCACCCGCGCCGCTGGCTGATTGATAGGTGGCGGCGACGATGCGTTGAATCGGCTGAACTTGGTGGAGCGGATAAATCGCTACTGCCATCAAAATCGTCGTACAGTTGGGATTGGCGATAATCCCCTGATGCTGTGCTGCCGCCTGGGGATTGACTTCGGGAATTACTAACGGCACATCGGGTAACATCCGAAACGCGCTAGAGTTATCGATGACTACCGCACCAGCCGCCACCGCTTGAGGAGCCAAAGCTTTCGAGGTTGAGCCACCAGCCGAAGCCAGTACGATATCGATGCCTTCAAACGATCGATCTCCCACGCACTCTACCGTAATTTCCGTACCTTTAAACTTTAACTTGGTACCTGCGGACTTAGGAGAGGCAAATAATTTGAGTTCGGCGATGGGAAAATTGCGACTGGCAAGCAGTTCGATTAATTCCGTCCCGACAGCACCTGTGGCTCCTAAAATAGCAACGCGATATAAATCGGACAAGCACCCTACCTCCACGCAAATTGACTAAAATAACGATTTGAATTCTTTGCTAGTTGCCGTTCGCACGCGAGCGGACTGCGGCACTTGAAGTTAAAATCTCATTTCCAAATCTTAACCCGATTTTAAATACTTAATACTAAATACTTAATACCTCACAGCAATGTACTATCATCAAGTAGATGAATCGCGTAGTTAAACTTCGCATTATAGTTAAGTTATGCGGCGACGATCGCGCGTGAGGTCGAAATGACTGACCGCGAGTTAAGTCATCCAATCGGGTAGAACCGATCGTCGCACCGATTATAGATCGATTCTCCTGTGGAGAGGCTACGCCAACGGGTGGTAAATTACGCGATCGTCATTGCCCCCTACATATCGTCATCGACTGTTGTTAGATATACACATCATGAAAGTTACCCAGGAAAAACTCGAACACAGCCGGATTGGTTTACAAATTGAAGTTACCGGAGACCAAACGACTAAATATTACGAACAGTCAATCAAAAAATTGACTACCAGTGCCAATATTCCTGGGTTCCGCAAAGGGAAAATCCCTCGGCAAGTAATCTTACAACGGATGGGACAAGCTCAGATTAAAGCAATGGCACTCGAAGCTTTGCTCGAACCATCAATTAATGAAGCCATCAAACAAGCCGAAGTGCCCGCGATTGGTAACTACCAAATCACGTCAAATTTTGACGACTTACTGCTGAGCTATGTCCCTGGACAAAATTTTATTTTTAAGGCGACGGTAGATGTACCACCTGTGGTGACTCTTGGCACCTATACGGGATTGGCTGTCAAAGCTGAAGAAATCGTTTACGATGCCGCCCAAGTCGAAGATTTTATCGATCAACAACGCCGAGAAAAAGCGACAACTATTCCTGTCGTCGGACGAGCTGCCAAACTCGATGATATTGCTGTGGTTGACTACAACGGCAAACTAGCCGATGGTACCGAAATTAACGGTGCTCAAGCTGATGACTTTGACATCGAACTATCAGAAGGGAAATTCATCAGCGATCTCGTACATGGGATTGTCGGGATGAATATCGGCGAAACTCGCGATGTCAATGTCGTGTTCCCCGCAGATTATCCCCGTGAAGATTTAGCCGCTCAACCCGCACTATTTCATGTTGTTCTCAAAGATCTCAAAGAGCAGGAATTACCCAGCTTAGACGATGATTTTGCTAAGGAAGCAAGCGATTTTGACACCCTGACTGAGTACCAAGAGTCGATCGCGATTCGCTTTCAGGAGCAAGCAAAAAAATCTACCGACCAGAATATCATCAATGCGATCGAGACAGCCTTGATCGAAATCGCTGATGTCGATTTACCCGAAACAATGCTCGAACGGGAGACAATGAATATCCTCAACCAAATGGCTAATCAATTTAGTCAGTACGGAATGGATGTCAATAAACTCTTCACTCGTGAAACAATTCCCAAAATGAAAGAGAATTGTCGTGCTGATGCAATCAATAACCTCAAACAGCAACTCGCGATCGTCGAAATTGCTCAGAAAGAAGGTATCGTCGTTAGTGACGAAGATATTGTGGCAAAAATGTCCGAAATTCTCCCCCAATTAGCTGGCGAGAATATTGACGAAAATCGCCTGCGTAGCTACATCACAGAAGATCTCCAAAAGGAAAAAACTCTAGATTGGCTCAAGGAACATGCCAATATAGAATTGGTACCTGAAGGCTCCTTGAAACCAGCCGATGAAGATGAGGAATCGGCTGAGGGCGAATCGGAAGCAATCAATATCCTCGCAGAAGCAGTTGCGGAATAGGTATTAGGCTTTAGGCTTTAGGTATTAGGCTTTAGGGATGGGAACTTAAACTTCCGACACTTACACCAACCTAACGCCTAAATCCTAACCCCTAAATCTCTAGAGATTGGTATAATTCAATTAGGTTAGGTGAAATTCACCTATTTGAAAATACTATCTTGACTTTTCTATTACATATTCCATCATGATTGGATCTAACTCTACTTACGGGTCGATTACTAGTTACAACCAGAGCGAAATCTACGCAGGTACCAACGTGATTCCGATGGTGGTAGAACAATCTGGAGTCGGCGAACGAGCATTCGATATTTACTCACGATTATTACGCGAACGAATTATTTTCTTGGGTACTGACGTAAACGATAATGTTGCCGATACATTAGTCGCCCAAATGCTATTTTTGGAAGCAGAAGATCCCGAAAAAGATATCCAATTGTATATCAATTCACCTGGTGGATCGATTACCGCAGGGATGGCAATTTATGATACTATGCAACAAATTCGTCCAGATGTAGTGACTATTTGTTATGGTTTAGCTGCCAGTATGGGTGCATTTTTGCTAGCTAGTGGTGCTAAAGGGAAACGGATGTCCTTACCCAACTCGCGGATCATGATTCACCAACCGCTGGGTGGTGCTCAAGGACAAGCAGTAGATATCGAAATTCAGGCACGAGAAATTCTCTATCTCAAAAATCATCTCAATGGTTTACTCGCGCATCATACTGGACAACCGATCGAGAAAATTGCTGAAGATACCGAACGTGATTTTTGGATGTCACCAGCAGAAACTCAAGCATATGGCTTAATCGATCGCACCATCGATCGTCTTTAAATCCATCAGCAGTTATCAGCAAACATTAATCATCACATGGCTTGCCGATCTCATTGATGAAATATCTGACAGTAAAGGTAACTGATAACTGATTGTCAATCACTGAATAACCGATCGTACTATTCGTGCTTCACGAGGCACTCTCACTAATATGCCAACTTCCAATAAATATGACTCCCATCTCAAATGTTCTTTTTGTGGTAAATCCCAAGAACAAGTCCGCAAGTTAATTGCTGGGCCAGGAGTCTATATCTGTGACGAATGCGTAGAGCTATGTAATGAGATCCTCGATGAAGAATTACTAGATCCGAACGGGCCAGTACCTCATCCCCCCACAAAATCGGAGCCACCCCGCAAACGTCGCGAATCGGTGCCGATGAATCTCAGTCAGATGCCCAAGCCGCGCGAACTAAAGAAATATTTAGACGATCATGTGATCGGTCAAGATGAGGCCAAGAAAGTCCTCTCTGTATCCGTCTACAACCATTACAAACGATTGAGCTATGCCCAAGCTCAAAGTAGCAATCAGCAATCTGCTACCGCACCCACAGGGGCAAATGGAGTCCATAAAGCCAACGCCACCGATGATGGGGTCGAACTCCAAAAGTCAAATATCTTGCTAATTGGGCCGACTGGCTGTGGCAAAACGATGCTGGCACAAACCCTCGCCAAAGTTTTGGATGTACCCTTTGCTGTCGCTGATGCTACTACCCTGACTGAAGCAGGCTATGTCGGTGAAGATGTTGAGAATATCCTGCTTCGACTGCTCCAAGTCGCCGATATGGATGTCGAGGAAGCCCAGCGTGGCATTATCTACATCGATGAAATCGATAAAATTGCCCGCAAAAGTGAAAACCCATCCATCACTCGCGATGTTTCCGGCGAAGGTGTCCAGCAGGCACTACTCAAAATGCTCGAAGGCACAATTGCTAGTGTCCCACCCCAAGGTGGTCGCAAGCACCCCTATCAAGACTGCATTCAGATTGATACTAGCAACATCATGTTTATCTGTGGCGGTGCATTTGTAGGGCTAGAGAAAGTCATCGAACAGCGGATGGGCAAAAAGTCAATGGGCTTTATCCAACAAGGTGAAACCCTCAAACGCGAACAGCGGGCAGCGGATATGATGAAACACTTAGAACCTGAAGATCTAGTTAAATATGGGCTAATTCCTGAATTTATCGGTCGGGTACCAGTGATTGCTACTCTCAATCCATTGGATGAAAATACTCTGGTTTCAATTTTGACAGAGCCTCGCAGTGCGCTGGTCAAACAGTATGAGAAGCTACTGCATATGGACAATGTTGCCCTCGAATTTCATCCCGATGCAATTCGAGCCATCGCTAAAGAAGCTCACCGCCGGAAGACTGGAGCCAGAGCCTTACGGGGGATTGTGGAGGAGCTGATGCTTGACGTAATGTATGAATTGCCTTCGCGCAAAGATTTGACCCGTTGCATTATTACTCGTGAAATGGTGGAAAAACGATCGACTGCTGAATTATTGATTCACCCTACCTCCGTTCCCAAACCTGAGTCAGCTTAGGTCGATCGTTCCCTGAAATATTGATGCGCCAAATGTCTGAGGCGAGATTTCAAGATCGATCGCAAAACTCAGTTATCAGGCGATCGAGATCGCCTGATAAAATCGATGTATCGATCTCAAATCATTGCTAGACTGCGCTTTTTAGTTAGCATCGAACGCCGAGCTAACTGGGTAGTAAGTTGCATCAAATGGCTGATGTGAGAAACTAGCAAATCGGGGTATGCTATAGAGATAGATTCAAACCGCTAATTTAATTTTTTTAAATGTAGCAACACGAATTTTAATAATTCTTTTTTAGTAGTGCTGACCTAACTGTAAATTCACCATTACTAAGGGAAATCGGGGTTTAAGCTTTCACAGGCTGGTAAGATACTTACCAGCCAATTTTGTTTTTAAGAGTTGGGGTGGACTCATTGCGGTAAGCGCAAAGCGCAGGCTCCGAAACCGCCGCTAGTGAGGCAAAGTCCGCCTACGCAGACTAACACTAGAAAACATACCGGATTGGGGGTGAACTCATTACGGTAATGTTCTAGATCTGTGGAGAGGAGGTTAAATGGCACACCCAAATTCAAACCGATTGATAAACAAACCAATCACAATATCGTGCATCACAACAGATTTAGAAAAGCAGATGGTTTTACGAGCCAGTCGCTTAATT
>NZ_JANYJC010000166.1 GCF_025361915.1 Chamaesiphon sp. GL140_3_metabinner_50 | reverse complement strand
GGGCACAAAGTCAAAACCATTAGAGATGGATTTGCCTGGGTTATTAAACTGCCCACTAAAATCAGAACCTATCGTCAGAGGTGCACCTATACCACTAAAAGTCACATTACCAATAGTAACGCTTGAAAAGTCTCCGCTGGTAGTTGTCTCAAAATCAATAACCGTAGCACCCGGAATTGCAGTAAGGGGATTTCCAGTACCTGATATGAGTACTGCGTTAGCATTTCCAGCACTAAAATATATTCCAGACAGAACAATAGCAGAAGCTAATGAGATTTTAGTCAGAAAAGTATTCATTATTACTAGTTAATTTGGAATTATTACATTCCAACTTTATCAACTGCAACCATATTTAGACTCAGTACAATGGCTTATTATTTAGCCATATTAAATATCTGTTAGTCTTATTTTCTACATCTTGCGTGCGCGATCGACTCTAAAACAAGTAAATTCAGCACAATAGCCGATCTCAACCATTACCTAGTAAAAATCGCCTGAATTCAGTTTTCATGTCGTCACTAGAGTAAAAAGTAGTCAGGTAATTTCTGCTAATAATTTCCCCCTAATATCGTCCGAACTATGATTAAAATGATTACCTGATGGACTTTGATGGACTGCTATCCGATAATCTTAGTCCATCTATTCATCAGATAAATCATAGTTCAGACAGTATATTTTTAACGGCTACAGCCCAAAATTCTCAAATCGGCAGAAAGTAGAAAGCTGCTGCCAAAATCGTATAAGTTGCAAGCAACAAAGCTCCTTCGAGCCAGTTCGATCGACCATCTAAGCTAATCAAGTTTGCCACAATTACAGCGATGGCTACTGCTACGACTTCAAACGGATTGAAATTGAGATCCATCGGTTGACCGATCGCGTAGCCGACTAATACCAGCATCGGAGCCATTAATAATGCCACTAATAAACTCGAACCCATCGCGACCGAAACGGATAAATCCATATTATTTTTAATTGCTACGCCCACCGCCGTTACATATTCAGCCGCACCGCCGACTAATGGTAATAAAATTACGCCAGTAAATAAGGGGGTCAAACCTAAGCCCTTAGTTGCCGATTCGACTACTCCGACAAACATTTCTGATTCGTAAGCAACAGCTAAAGTCGAGATTACTAAAATTCCCAACCAGAGCTTGAGATTGGGTTTGTGTCTGCTAGTTTCAACTTCTAACTCGACCAAGCTGACATCGTATAAATAACTGTGAGTTTTCAGCGAGAATAGTAAGGTCATCGCGTACACTACAATTAAGATAATTGCGACAAAAATCGAGAGTTCTTCAACGGCAAATGTATCGGCTCGATCGGCAGCATAAAACGCCATCGTTGGCAATAAAATCGCAATGACCGCCAGCGTCATTGAAGAGCCATTAACTTGGGCGACGATCGGTTTAAATTCTTGCTCTTTAAATTTCAGACCGCCCAAAAACATCGACAATCCCATTGCCAGCAGTAAATTACTAATAATCGTTCCGGTAATACTAGCTTTGACAATATCGATTAAGCCAGCCTTGAGTGCGACTAGCCCGATAATTAATTCGGTAGCATTGCCAAATACCGCGTTTAACAGCCCGCCAACCGCTGGGCCAGTCACGATGGCTACTTCCTCCGTCGCAGTACTCAACCAGATGGCTAGGGGCACGATCGCCAACGCTGAGGTGATAAATACTGTCAAATCCCCCCAATGTAAATATTCTGCCGCGATCGAAATCGGTACAAATATCAGTAATCCGATCGACAGGATTTTTTTGATAGACATGGGAAGTTAGCTCTTGGGAGGACTCGGCTTAAAACCAATATATCAAACCTGATGCTCGATACTTGGGCATCGATCGCGAAGATAGAGTATCAAACTTCGACATAATATGCCAAAATTTGTAACAGTATATTAATAAACAGCCAATATTAAAATTAAATTTATGAGCGACCTAGAACAGGAGACTCCTAGCAGCGGTGAAGATTTAGCACCGCCGACATCCGCCAGCGTCAAAGTTGCTGCCGGAACTACCGATGACGATCGATTTGAATGCCGCGCCTGTGGCTACATCTACAATCCTAATAAAGGCGACCCCAAAAATAAAATTATTGCGGGTACCCCGTTTACAGTTCTCCCCACCCTCTGGAAATGTCCATCCTGCGGTGTCAAGAAAACTGCGTTTACCAACATCGGGACGACCGAAACCTTTGGTTTTAAAGAAAACCAAACCTATGGATTTGGAGTCAATGGGATGAGTCCCGGACAAAAAAGCTTATTAATTTATGGCGGCATGGGCATCGGTATTCTCATTTTCCTCAGCTTGTACACATTGAGCTAAAGCCGCAGGTTAAACCCGTTAGCCCGATTGTCCTCAAGTTCCCAGCCTTTTGACTAAGTAAATATCTCACTCAACCAAGCACCACTCTCATCTCCATGAATCTGCTGAAACGAATTCTCAAACAAACTGCTACACTACTGGCGATCGGTATATTCTGCGTCAGTTGCAGTCACATTACACCTTTGGCAACTAGTCCTTGGAAGCCAATTCAGTTACCCACCGAATCTAACATCCAAGATCTGACA
Source organism: Chamaesiphon sp. GL140_3_metabinner_50 (assembly GCF_025361915.1). GTDB lineage: Bacteria > Cyanobacteriota > Cyanobacteriia > Cyanobacteriales > Chamaesiphonaceae > Chamaesiphon. The sequence continues at coordinate 86 of NZ_JANYJC010000166.1, read as the reverse complement.
TTTACCAGCAATCCCCAGCATGGCTGGGTTGTGGGTAGTGACGCAGCGATCTTAGAAACCAACGATGGTGGTACCACCTGGGAAAA
>NZ_JANYJC010000151.1 GCF_025361915.1 Chamaesiphon sp. GL140_3_metabinner_50 | reverse complement strand
GGGCGAAGCCACTACCAAAAAAATCAGAGCGCGATACACCGTATTTTCCCAAGTCCAACCGAGTAGAAATGGTGGTAGAGTACCTAGCAAAATGCCCATCAGCACAATCGCTTTGGCATAGCCGCGCTCGAACCGTTCGATAAATTGCTGAGACGGCGGTATTTCAGTCTGAGCCTGTTCTACTAAGCGAATCACCCGCTGAATCAGACTACTCTCTGGTGGTTGGTGAATCTGAAGTTTCAACGCGCCAGTACCATTAATCGTTCCGGCAAACACCTCATCACCGACTGTTTTTTCAACGGGCATCGATTCACCCGTAATCGGAGCCTGGTTAAGTGCGCTAAACCCCTCCGTGACAATCCCATCCGTCGGTACCAATTCTCCTGGCTTCACGAGAACGCGATCGCCAATCTGCAACTCAGCCACAGCTACCATTTGCTCTTGCCCATCCACGAGCTTGCGGGCGGTATCGCTCGTCAGACTCATCAATCCCTGAATACTCCGCTCGGTGCGACTCATCGCGTAGCCCTCCAGCACTCCACTGATGGCAAAAATCAGAATTAACATCGCCCCATCAACGATAAAATAATACTCTTTACGCCACAGCCCCAAGAGCGCAGCTCCCAATGCTGCCACAATCATCAGTAGGTCTACATCGAGTTCTCGTTCCCGCCAGAGGGTAGTTAGTCCTTCACGGGTGTTTTCATATCCCCCAATGACATAAGCAGCGGTTAGGATGAACAAGCTTAACCCCAGCCACCCGCTATTGAGAGTGAACCAACCGAGTAATACCAGCAGGGCACAAGCTCCAGCCGCGATCGCATCGGGGTGTTCTTTCAATAGTGTTTGCCAACGGGAGGTAGAAAGTAAAGGGGAAGACATGGTAATAGTCAACAAAAATAGATGACTCTCTTACCCTACACCTTGACATCAATGTTAATGTCAAGGTACAAATCTAGATTTGTAAAATATGGACGCTCAATATTTAACAATCAAAGAACTCACAGATGCAGTTGGCGGCGATGTCACGCCCAGAATGGTGCGCCACTATCACACTTTAGGCTTATTGCCACCAGCCCAGCGATCGGATGGCAATTATCGACTTTATACCCCCCAGAATATTCAACAGCTACAGCGGATTGTTGCCCTCAAACAGCAAGGGTTTCAGTTGTCCCACATCCAACAGCTACTCACCAGCGATTCGGGTATCGATCTCAGTCCCAGCCTGATGGCTCAGTTACAGCAGCAATACCAGTTGGTGATTCAACAATTAGCGCGGCTACGGCATACAGCATCGGCGTTAGAGGGAATATTAGGGCGGGATGGGGATTGTCAGATCGTCCAAGCCTCCGCGATCGCTCAGTTGAAACTCCTGGAAGTGGAAAGTCAAGATCGACTGGGGGAACTCGAAGGACTTTGGCATCACCTAGATGGAGCGAAGGGTTTTCACCCCGAAGCCTTCAAGGAATCGCTACAACACCTATTACCAGATCTTTCTGGTCGATCGGAGATTGAAGTAGACTTGCTCTCTCAACTAGTGCTAGCTTGTGGTGATGTGAGCTTGGTTAATTTTGTCCGCTTGAGTGGAGATGCGATCGCCGCAGCGCGTGAGGCTCTCAAAAATGGATGCAAGATTGTGGGTGATGTACCTGCTGTGACTGCTACACTCGATCGAACTCGTTTAGCTCATTTAACCTGTCAAGTTGAGACTCTTATCGACGATCCTCACATCACAGGTGTAGTAGAAGCGGAGCAAGCATTCTGGCAGGATAAAGAGTGGCTAAATCGCCTTGAGCAAATTCCAGATCGTTCGATTCTGATAATCGGCTATGCGCCTTCGGTGCTGATGGCAGTTTGTAATGCGCTCGATCGGGGACAGCTTAAACCAGCTCTAGTAATTGGAATGCCGATCGGATTTAGTCATGCTCCCGCTGCTAAACGGCGACTGATGGCTGCTGACGTACCTTATATTACTATTCAAGGCACAATGGGCGGTGGATTGTTAGCAGCAGTGGCGGCGAATGCTTTGATTGCATCTCTATTAGAAAAACCAGATTGTCACTGTTACCTGAAATCGTCTTAGACAAGGGTGTATAATTATCCCGTAATTACCCTGAGCGATCGATGAATACTCGATCGCGAGGTTACAGCCGATAAATAGTTGGGCTGCTTTATTGTTTTAATAATATGCGGATTTGATGGTGAATAATTATGAGTTCAGAGCGACAGTTTTTGCAAAATTTATACGATGCTTTTAACAAACGCGAGATTGAAACGATCGTTGATGTGATGCACCCGGACGTGAAATGGGCGAACGGGGTGGCAGGCGGTTTTGTTTATGGGCGCAACGCGGTGCGCGAATACTGGACTAATCAATTTAAGGATATTCAAGTGCAGCTTGAAATCTTAAAGTTCGAGACGGATGAAAACAATCGAAATGTCGTTACCGTTCATCAAATTGTCAGAGATTTGCAAGGCAATTTGCTTGTAGATACAACAGTTCATCAAATCTTTACCATTGAGGATAGTTTGATTAGTCTTTACGAAATTGGCGAAACTGAAACAATCCAAGCGATGATTCAAAAGACGAGAACTTCCAATGAGTAATCGGGAATGCAGTTACAATTCGAGCCGTTGCTTTTACCGATCGCGAGTCCCAATCCCTGACTAGGCTGAGTTTATACCAATTTCCATAATCCCATGCTCGATCTGGCGATCGATCGGCTGGAATAATTTGACTGGGATGAGTCATTAAAGATTCAATAAAGGGCTAGTCGATCGATGCAAGTAGGCGTTTACCCAAGTAGAGAGTAAACGCCTATTTTTGCATTGGTAAAATCCTAGACGAACTGAATATTACCTTGAGTATTTAGCAGAGTTGCGAGTAAATCGCCACCTGCAAAAACTTGGGTATCACATCCAGACAATTGGGTAGTAATCGAGTCGGTTTTCTTCACACTGGTACCAAGACTAATCGAATCGTCAGCGTTAAAATTCCACACTGTTGCTGCGCCATCGCCTTTGTCTAAGATCAGTTGATTGGCTCCATCGCCTAAATAGACAGTATCATTGCCAGTTCCCGCACTGATGACCTCATTGCCATCACCGCCATAGATGATGTCATCTCCAGCACCTGTGTAGATGTAATCTCGATCGGAGCCACCATAAATAGTATTGTTACCCTTACCAGTCATGACGATATTCATCCCGTTACCAGTATCGATGTAATTATTCCCATTACCGAGAATGAATAGATCGCGATCTGCACCACCATAGGCAATGTTGTTACCATCGCCAGCCATAAAAATACCGATCCCGTTCTTGCCATACATGGTGTTGTCACCATTGCCGAGAGAGAAAAGATTTACTCCCTTATCGCCATCAGCAATATTGTTGCCATCTCCTAATATGCAAACATGGTCGCCATTTCCATCGAGGATTGAGGGATCTTGTGCCAGCAACTTGTCAGCGAGCTGTGTAAAATCAGTAATCTGTGCATCTGCGGGCAATAGCGGTAGTGAACCATCCCAACGGATGCGGCCAAACACGCCATCGGTTGCATTCTTAGGCCCTGCGGAATAGTAGAGCGAATCGGTATCGCCCAAGCTTGCACCATTACCAAACAGCATTCCCCAGATCCCGTCCGCAACAAGTGGTTGACCTGCATCATCGCGGACATAATCGATCGCTGTGTGAGTGTTAGGATCGAATGCGACAATAGTACCACTATTAAAATTTCCGACTAGTAGCGTATCGGATAATCCGCCAAAATTGTCTGGTGCGTAAGTCACTCCATAAGCTGCCTGGAGCAAACCACCATCGTCCCAGATCTGGAGGAGATTACCATCAGTATCAAATTCGGCAATTTTACTAGCTGGTAGCGGAGAACCCGGTAGTGGTGGTGCAGCAAAAAACACTGATGAAGGTGGCGGAGCTTCTCGCGTTGTGGCATAGGTGACAAACACTGATTCTTTGCCGTCCTTGTTGGTCAAGGTTTGGACATTCAATGGTGCGAAGCCGCCTATTTGGAGACCCTCCTCACCGACAAAGGGGTTGACGAATCCGCTGGTGGCTGAGATGTCCTTGAAGTTGCCATCAAAGACTTGAATGCGGTGATTGTCACTCACGTCAGCGGCATAGAGATGGTTGCCAGCTTTATCGACGGCAACGCCAAAGTAGATGCTATTGTATTCGCCTTTAGCTTCGGCATTACCGTCGATGACTGGAATGGCGGCACTGGGCCACTCAAATGTGCCATCTGGCAGTTTTCGCTCTGTCCAAGCGGAAATTATCCCGTTAATTGAACCAAAGAAAAACTTTGTCGGTGCGGTAATCGCGCCAGTTGGATAGTCTTGAGTAATGACAAAATTACTCGATGGGTTAAATACACTTCCGGTGGGACTTCCTTGGGCACCATCGGGGCCAGGGGGTATTGTGACTTCTTCTAAAAGATCTTGATGCAAGGGAGTACCATTGACATCGCCGACATACTCGTAGGAAATGCCCGAACCATTGCCTATGACCCAAAAATGCCCGCCGGAACCTGCCGGACGGTAGGAAAGACCCCAACCATGAGTGAACGTAGGCTCCAGAATCAAAGGATTGTATTCTGCTTTGTTGGCCACTAAGTTAGTCTGACCGTAAGAGTTGCCACTCAGTTTGCCGTTGAGTAGACCGAGAATACTAGTTTTGTCGAAAACCACCGAGCTATCGCTGTCTGCCATAAGTTATACACTCTAGTTGAGGAGAATCATCTATTAACTACAATATACAATTTAAATACAAAAAGCATACACTGAGATCTCTCATCCCCGATCGAGCGATCGGTACGCTCTGCGGTCGCTCTGCGGTTTACAGCACAATTGAGATTACTTAAAACCCGCCAAATTGCTGACTTTCATACTGAGTCAGCTATGATACCGATACTTATTCGATCGCCTAAACGATCGTCATTTTTATTGTTTAGAACTGGCATTATAGTGCCGTTACAAGTAAATAAGCCGATCGCCCCGATCTCCCGGCGAACCACTGTAGTTAAGTGTAACAAATTAGACTATTCATGCGACTAAAAGTATTACAGCAGTCAAGGCGATCGCGATCGCGCCACCAATTCAGGCTGGTGGTAAGTTAATCGAAATCATCATCGTCGCTAGCATAAATTTAACCGCAAATGTCTCAAGTCGATCGACCATTGCATCGCTAACGGTTCGATCGAGTAGATTAGGATAAAATTCCATCACGCGCGGATCGGCATTAAGTCGCGCAAAATGTTCTCGATCTGATTCGCTCCATTGGCGTAATTTCAGTCGCTCTGTCTCAAATTCAATTAATTCTGCCACAAGTGTTATTGAGAAGTTCGATCGATTGATTCAAGCTGGACTAAAATACCTGAAACCTAGTTGGTGGGCATTGCCCACCCTACTGGCTAAAACCTAAAGCCTAAAACCTAAAGCCCTAATTCCCGATACCTAGCTTGTAAATCTTTAATAGTAAATACCGTCTCAAAGTGTAATCCTTGAGCAGCGTAAAATTCAGCTCCACCTTGTTCGCGATCGACCAATGTCAACACTCGATCGACAGTATAACCCGCCGCTCGGAGTCTTTCGACCGCCTTAATTGCCGATTGTCCGGTAGTTACCACATCTTCTAGTACCACAACCTTCGCGCCCGGTTTGAGCGTAGCACCTTCGATATAGGCTTGGGTACCGTGTCCTTTAGCTTCTTTGCGAATGATTAAAGCCGGAATAGATTTACCTTCATAGACAGACACCACACTCACCGAAGACACGATCGGATCTGCGCCCAGAGTCAATCCTGCGACGGCATCGGTATCTTCAGGTAGCATGGCAAGTAAAATCCGCGCAGTGGCTACAGCTCCCTCTGGGTGAAGTGTAACCTGTTTACCGTTGATGTAATAAGTACTTTTTTGACCTGAAGAGAGGGTAAAATCGCCTTCCTTATAAGCCAACCGACAAAGTAAATCTAGCAAATGTTGGCGCAAAATAGTTAGATCGATCGTCGGATAGGGAATATTGCCAACAGGTGAGTACATAATTTAGATATTTAGATGCTTGGATATTAAATCTTATCCCAGTCCCGATCGAATATCTCGATTTCGCTCGGTGGTGGCTGTGGATAGCAGTTAGCCGCCGTAGCAATAAAAAGATCGAATCTTCCTGATTCAATCGTCCACCAGTTGAATAACGTAAGTAAGTGATATAGAGGTCAAATCCATGATGAAATTAAAAACGATCTGTTGTCTGGCATTAACGGTGGCTGCGGCTGGCTGTTTGGCACCCCAAGCACAAGCAGATACCATTTCCGATGAAATCAGCCGTGCGATGTTCGCGCAATCGGGCGATCTCTATCGTAATACTGGCATCGATCGTCAAGCAACTCTATTACTCGGTTTGAGCTATCCCGATTTAGAAGCTGTCGGCGATGCTCGTTCGGTAAATAGAATTTATCAAGATGGGATTCGTCAACGCACTAGCGATCCGATTCGCACTGCCGATATACCCAGTCCTTTTAACACTTCGATTCTAACTAATCCCCGCCTACTCAGCCCTAACAAGCAGTAGAGAGATGGGAGATAGGAGATAGGAGATGGGAGATGGGAGACGGGGGAACGGGGAGGATGGATGTATTTTTAATCCAAAATACTCCTTACTCCTTACTCCTTACTCTCCCATCTCCGTTCTCCCATCTCCCACCTCCCCTCTATCTCAACATGCTGGTCTTCAGCTATGATAAGGAGTAACGTAAACTTACGGAGATACCGGATCGATGCTCACTCTAAAAATCGTAGTAAATGTTGTAGTTGCAATATTTTTACTTATATTTATCTTTGGCTTCCTTTCTAACGACCCTTCCCGGAACCCAAACAACCGCGATCTGTCTGAATAATATAGTTCAGATCGATTGTTAAAGATGAAGAATCACAGCGTGGGGAAAAAGTCAGATCGGCAGGTAGCTTGGCGAACCTGTAAAGTCGCTCGGTATTTATTATTAATATTGGTCTACTACTCGATCGACATTTCTCTACGTCCGGCGTACGCGCACGCTGAACCCATCCCCAGTCCGGTAAATATCGCCTCAGACCGTCGATCGGCACCCTTGACATACAATATAGTCCAAACCGATCCGCAAGCACCGCCCACGACGAATATTAACGCACCCAACGGCACGATCGAACTCAATGCCGAGCAGCAAGAATTTAATAATAATACCCAGATAATTACAGCCAATGGCAAGGTAGTGGTACGATTCAATAAAGCCATACTGCAAGCCGATCGATTGCGTGTCAATCTCAAAACCAAAATCGCCGTCGCCGAAGGTAATGTTTCACTAATTCGGGGCAAGCAGATTTTATATGGGAAGCAGTTTGAGTATAACTTTGAAGGAGATCGCGGGAGTATCCTGGAAGCGCGTGGAGATATTTTTCAACCGACATTGGTTAGCGATCTCAATTTAGTTCAAAAAGCGCGTACTTCCGTCCCCGCAGGCGATCTGCCAGTTGTAGAGCCGCTATTGAGCGATCGATTGCGGAACGACCAACCAGTTACCAATATTCAGAGTACCAGCTCGACGGGCATAGTTGTCGGCGACGAGCGCAACATCGACTATCAACCGACGCTCAAACCCAGCGGTAAAATTAGCCGTTTGCGGTTTCAGGCGGACAAGGTAGACTTTTTGGGCGCGCAGGTGACGGCGGAAAAAGTCAGAATTACTAACGATCCGTTTTCACCGCCAGAATTGCAAGTTAAAGCCGACAGAGCGCAGTTTAAAACGATTAATAGTGAAGAAGATGAAATCGTTACTACTAATCCCCGCATTACAGTCGAAAATAACTTCGATATCCCGATTCCTCAAAATCGGTTATTAATTAATAAGTTAGGTAAAAGTCCCAATCCGTTTAATATTGGCTTTGATGCTCAAGAACGTGGCGGTGTATATGTTGAAAATAGCTTTTATCCTGTATTCGATCCGAGATTTAAAGTCACAATTACTCCTCAATATTTCGTTCAAAAAGCAGTTACCGGGTTAAACTTTTTTGATGGTTCGGTATTTGGTATCAAAACAAATGTAGAAGGAAATCTCAGCCCCGATACCACCGTTCTTGCCTCGGCATCGATCGCCGGGTTGCGTTTCAATGAACTCGGTAATAACTTCCGTGGTAAAGCCACCGTCAAACAAAATCTTAATTTAGCCAGCATTCCTCATTCGCTCACAGGCGAAGCTGTATATCGCGATCGAATTTTTAATGGTTCGCTGGGTTTTCAAGATGTGCAGTCGAGTATCGGCGGCGTATTAACCTCATCGGTGATTCCGATCGGCAATACTGGTGTCAATTTTGATTATCAAGTCGGCGCGCAAATTATTACGGCTAATACCGACCGACGGGATTTAATTGCTGCTAATAAGTCGCTCGATCTCGTTACGCTCAACCGCTATCAAGCCTCGGCAAATATTACTAAAAGTTTTCGACTTTGGGAAGGTAAAGGTTTACCGCCAACCGAGAAAGAAACCTATAATTATAGTCCCGTTCCTGTCGTCCCATATATTCAACTTAACACCGGGATTCGCAGCACATTTACTGGATATAGTAATGGTGATAGTCAACCCCTACTCGGCTATAATGTTGGCATTCAAGGACAGTTTGGTAACTTCTCCAAGCAAACATTTGATTATACCGGATTTAATATTAACTACTTCCAACAATTTCGGGGCAAAGAATCACCATTTCTATTCGATCGCGTCGTCGATAATCGGATCCTATCCGCCGGGATAAATCAACAAATTAGCGGCCCATTTCGATTGGGAATTCAATCCTCGCTCAATCTAGATTCCGGTCAACAAATTAGTACCGATTACTATGTAGAATACAGCCGTCGTACTTATAATTTTGTAGTCCGATACAATCCAACTCTCGGCATCGGTTCGATCGGTTTTAGACTCAATGATTTTAATTGGGATGGGATTACGCCTCAATTTTAGATGGGAGGTGGGAGGTGGGAGATGGGAGTAAGGAGTAAGGAGTAAGGAGTAAGAAGTAAGAAGTAAGAAGTAAGAAGTAAGGAATGGAGGACGTTTGTTATGTATTTCTAATCCAAAATTACTCAGTCCCCTAGTCTCCTAGTCTCCTTTGTCCCCTCGTCCCCCGTCCCCTATCTCCCAACTCCCAACTCCCAACTCCCATCTCTATGAATCCTCGTCAACTAGTATTATTTGCACTCAAAGATATCGAGACTGGTAGCTTTGTAGATATTGTTACCGATCGATTGTTGGGTAAGTTTGAATTATCGGCAATCGATCGCAATTTATTTACCGAATTAGTCAATGGCATCGTCCGACGCAAACGGACTTTAGATGCGATAATCGATCGATTAGCCAGTCAACCCGCACATCGTCAACCGCCGAACTTACGCCAATTATTACGCTTGGGATTGTATCAACTGCGATACCTCGATCGCATCCCCGATTCTGCGGCTGTTAATACTACTGTAGACTTAGCTAAAGCTAACGATCTCGCTGGTTTAGCTGGCGTAGCAAATGGAATTTTACGTCAATATATTCGCTTGCAAAATGAGGGCGCAGAGGTACTGAATTTACCAGAAGACCAAATCGCAAGGCTAGGTACTTTATACAGCTTTCCTGACTGGTTAATCGAGCAATGGGTCGCCGAACTGGGTCTAGAGGAAACCGAACTATTATGCCAAGCTTTCAATCGATCGCCGAAAATTGATGTGCGGGTAAATAGTCTCAAAATTGAGGTAGATCTACCATCGACAACACCACAATTAGTAAAACTGCAACAGCAACGCGATAAATTAATCGAGATCTTCCACACTGCTAATATCGAGTCGATCCCGATTCCATACCTATCCCAAGGATTGAGATTTGTCGAAAATGTCGGAGCGATTAGTCAACTCCCTGGCTATCAGGAAGGGTGGTGGACGATTCAAGATAGTAGTGCCCAACTTGTCACCCAAATTCTCGATCCGCAGCCAAATGAAGTAATTATAGATGCTTGTGCGGCACCCGGCGGCAAGACAACACATATTGCCGAATTAATGGGTAATACCGGACGAGTTTTAGCGATCGATAAAACAGCTTCGCGACTGAAGAAAATGCAGCAAAATTTAGTCAGATTACAACTCGATCGCGTGGAGGTTTTAACTGGCGATAGTTGTGGTTTGAGCGAATTAATTAATACTGCCGATCGGGTATTATTAGATGCACCCTGTTCGGGATTGGGTACCCTCCACCGTCGTGCTGATGCCAGATGGCAAAAAACACCCGCCCAAATTCAGGATTTAGCACAATTACAAGCCAAATTACTGGCGAATACTGCCACTTGGGTAAAACCGGGTGGCGTGCTGGTATACGCTACTTGTACCGTATGTGCGATCGAAAATGAAGATGTAATTTTACCGTTTTTAAAAACTCATCCCGACTGGCAAATCGAACCACCACCCACCGATTCGCCACTAGCTGACTTAGCTAGCGATGCTGGCTGGATTAAAGTTTGGCCGCATCGCCTAGAAATGGATGGATTTTTTATCGTCAAACTTCGCCGCAGTTGATTAAAATTATAATAGAGTATCTATTTCCCTCCCAAGTTTGGTAACTTGAAACATAATTAAGCTACTGCATTTATTTTGCGCTACTTATATGCATCTTATCTCTGCTAGAAATCTTAAAATAGCGGCATCTCACTATCCCGATCTAGCAGAAAATATCCAGATTATCTGTAAAAACATCCAAGACTCTAGCTGGAAGCACTTATCAGATCTCCAACAGGTTTATCCTTCTGCTGAAGCTGTTAGCAACTTCACGGTTATTAATGTAAAGGGCAATAAATACCGATTAATTCTCAGCATTGACTATGAAAAGCAGGTTGTCTACTTCAAGTATTTGTTAACTCACGCAGAATACAATAAAAACGATTGGAAAAATGACTATTACTATTAATCGCAGTAATTATATCGATCTGTTAAACGAGGTACAACTCGTACCTAAAGTAATTGAAACTGAAATTGAATACGATCGATTTTTAGCAGTTACCGAAAAATTGCTGTCTAAGCGGCAAAGCCGGACACCAGAAGAATCTGCATTATTTATGTTGCTGGTAAAACTAATTGAAGATTATGAATCAGAACACTACCCGCTGACAGAATCGACACAAACTGCACCGTACAAATTCTTACAACACATGATGGAAGCAAGAGAGATGAAGCCAACCGATCTGATGGGATTACTGAATATCTCTAAGGAGTTGGCTAGATCTATTTTCAGTGGAGAACGAGAAATAGATCGATCTCAAGCTCAACATCTCAGCGATTATTTTAAGGTATCTGCTGGCAACTTCTATCATAAATGATGCTAAGGCTTTGTTGTCGATCGGAGAGCGATCGGGGCAAATCATCCGGTATCGGCGATCTAATGTGAAAGAGCCGTGCGAACTAGTTTAAGATCGAAACTGGAGCGTGAATCTAAAAAATAAAGTTGTGGTTAAAATAGGCATCCTCGGACTGGGTACTGTGGGTACGGGTACAGTTCAAATTTTACAAGATCCAGTCGGCAGACATCACCTCCTCCAAACTCTGGAAATTGGGCGAGTCGGAGTCAGATCGATCGACAAATCGCGCGATGTCGAATTACCATCAGCATTAGTGACGACAGATCTCGACTCGATCGTCACAGATCCTGAAATTGAGATTATCGTCGAAGTATTAGGTGGCATCGAACCCGCCCGCAGCCTGATTCTCAAAGCGATCGAACATGGCAAACACGTCGTCACCGCTAATAAAGCCGTCATTGCCAAATTTGGCGACGAAATTTTTACCGCAGCCAATCGAGCTGGTGTCTATGTCATGCTAGAAGCGGCTGTCGGCGGGGGGATTCCCGTCATTCAACCCTTAAAACAGTCCCTGGGTGTCAACCGAATTCAACGCGTAACGGGGATTATTAACGGTACCACTAATTATATTCTCACCCGCATGACCGTCGAAGGTGGCGAATTTGCTGATATCCTTGCCGATGCTCAAAATCTCGGCTACGCGGAGGCAGATCCGACCGCTGACGTGGATGGTTTGGATGCGGGGGATAAAATCGCAATTTTGGCATCTCTCGCCTTTGGGGGCAGAATTAAGCGCGATGAGGTGTCTTGTGAGGGGATTAGGAAAATTAGCGCGACAGATATCGCCTATGCCGATAAGCTCAATTTTGTCATTAAATTACTGGCGATCGCCGAACGGGTAGAAGATGGCACGGTATCGGTGCGAGTCCACCCGACTTTCGTGCCCAAAGATCGCCCCCTAGCGACAGTCAATGGCGTGTACAACGCGATTTTAATCGAAGGCGACCCCTTGGGACAAGTGATGTTATTCGGCCCCGGTGCGGGGGCTGGTGCGACAGCCTCAGCGGTAGTTTCCGATCTGCTGGCGATCGTCGGTGTCATCCAATCTAAACCCAGTCGCGAAGATGTGGTAAATTCGCCCAGTACGGCACTCCATCCACTGTTGAGCTGTAGTCACGATGGCTACATCGATCTAGCTCCGCTAGCGAGTTTGCGGAGCAGTTTTTATGTCAGATTCTTGTGTATGGATGTACCTGGTGTCATCGGTAAGTTAGGAACTTGTTTTGGATCGCATCATGTCAGTATTGAATCGATCGTCCAAACTGGCTTCCAAGCAGATCGCGCCGAAATCGTCGTCGTCACCCACGATGTCTCTGAAGGCGATTTTGAATCGGCATTAGCCGAAATTCGCAAGTTAGACTCGATCGCCAGTATTCCCAGTATTATTAGAGTGCTTTAGGGGATAGGTTTTAGGCTTTAGG
>NZ_JANYJC010000149.1 GCF_025361915.1 Chamaesiphon sp. GL140_3_metabinner_50 | reverse complement strand
CCATCGATCGCCCAAAATTTAATCGTTGGCGTAGCCTACCGGAGGTAATCGACCGAGCATCAAGCTGTATCTCGACATTTGACACGATCGATCGCATATATCCCGCCCACAAAAATTTATTAACGATCCACAATAGCGGAACTGCAAACCAAAATCTCGGCATAAATGTGTACTTCCAGCGAATCAGCGTGCGATCCGCCGCAGCATCGCAATCGAACCACCATTCCCCGGTTGCTGATGCAACTAAAAAGCCCAAAGCACCAGAGAAATCGCTGACTACATAGGCAAAATAGCACGGCTGATGATACTGTGTCAGGCGTTCTTGAGCGTAGCTACCATCAGACAAATGAACGATCCGCGTCTGTCCGATCGCGTCCCAATTGCCAGTTTGAGCCTCTGTGCGAATCACTGCGGGCAATAAACCATAACCTTTAAAGATCGAGGTAAGATCGATCGGGACGACATGGAAAAAAGCCTCGATCGCACTTACTGAAACTTGAATACTGACTACTGATGAAATCATCGATCGATGTTACCTGGGACTGGATTGCCGTCGATCGATCGAATCAAGGGATTCCACACATCGAACCTGTCGAATTCAGTGAGAATTTCCCAAGCAATGTTTGGCGGAGCGTCGATTTCGATACTGGTAATTAATTGTCTTTTCATAAGATCTCTGACTAATGAGTATGAGCCTTACCTGAGTTTTTGGAATTGTTCGTCAATGATGGCAGGACTTAATAATAGCTCTTGTCCGCCATAAACATTAAATGTTTTATCGAGTGTTATTGCATTACCAACCGCTGCTACCAGAATTTGAGCGAGATGCTGGCGACTAATTTGGTAATTTAATTGCATGGGAATGTCTGCTTGTGAAACTACTAAAGGTTCGCTGCTAACGTTTCCATCGTGTAATGCTCCAGCCTGAACGATCGTATAAGGTAATCCACTCTCAATTAAATAAGTTGCTTTATCTTGCGATGCTCGAATCACACCAGGTTTAATTGTATCGAGTACGGTCATAATTATTGATGGTGCTTCTAATCCCAATGTCGTCAGTAGAATAAATTGATTTTGGAAGCCCTGCTTTTTAGCAGCATTTATAGTATTCACTACTCCATCATAGACAATTTCTCTCACACTTTGGCGACTGGCAAAAAATCCACGTCCGCCAACGCCACCAGTAATATCCACTGTGTAAATGATGGCATCAAAGTCAGAATTTATAGCTGTTTGCAGGCTCTCTGGACGAGTGACATCACCATCGATAATTCTAATAGTATCTCCAAATAAAGATCTAGCTTTAGCTGGATCTCTTGCTACCAATGTAACTGAATATCCTCGATCGATCGAGCAATCAATCGCTAATTTTCCCGTTCCGCGCGTACCACCAATTACAAGTATTTGCTTAGACATTAGTTAATAATTTCTGTTTTAGCGGTTTTCCATGAATGAAATGACTTTCGACGATCGCGGGAATATCTGCCTGAGTCAGATGACCGTATAAATGACGATTGGGAAATAATATTTTTCTGACTTTACGTTGGATTTTATCTGGTAGCCAAGCAAAGTCTGGCAAATTAGCCCGATAAACGGCAACAACCGTCCCAGCATCACACCGATCCAAACATCCCGACTGCCGAATTTCGACTCGATCTGCTAATTGTCGTCGATCGATCTCATCGACAAAAGCTTGATATATTTCTACACTACCACAATTAAAACAACAGCTTTCAAGATTATTTAAATCGCCACGCTGTCTCGTGCAAACAAATACTCGATATTTAGATGAATTCATGATATCTCGATCGACTCAATTAAATATAATTAGATTATCTAACCTGGTACTGTCTTACCTCACAAACGATTCAGTTGCTTGACTATCTACATCCGCATCCTGACTTCTGGTTTCATTCAACCGATCTAGTGTATCTACAAAGTCGCGAATGCCTTGAAATTGACGGTAGACAGACGCAAATCGCACGTAGGCGACTTCACTCAACGGACGCAATTCGAGCAGTACCAGTTCGCCTATTTCTGCTGTTGTCACCTCTCTAACGGTGCGCGCTTGCAGTTGAGCTTCGAGATCGTCTACGATCGACTCCAGGGTATCGGGAGTAAGTCCGGTTTTCTGACAGGCATGAATTATCCCCCGCAAGAGTTTAGATCGATCGAAATATTCCCGCCGCGCATCTTGTTTAATGACGGTAACTGGCACGAATTCTAATCGTTCATAAGTGGTAAAGCGATGTTTGCACCGCAGACATTCCCGCCGTCTGCGAATACTCTGTCCGGCTTCTGTCGATCGAGATTCTAATACTCGACTATCTGTATATTGGCAGTAGGAACATTGCATTGGGAGATGGGAGATGGGAGATGGGAGTAAGAAGTAAGAAGTAAGGAGTAAGGAGTAAGGAGTAAGAAGTGTAATTATTGAAAACCTGGAATGCAGTTTCAAAGCCTAAAGCCTAATGCCTAAAACCTAATCCCGACCAGTGAGCGACAGCCGTTGGCGTAGCCTGCCGTAGGCACACTGAAGGGAGCATCCCACTTTTTATTGCTCTTTTGTAGAATAATGTATCAAGAACCACTCACCAGGCAGTTCAGCGATCGATGTTATTTTTATCTGTCAGGACTTTAAAAAGTGGGATACTCCCCCACACTGAATGCCTAAAAAGAAAAATCTGAGCTAACTTAGAGATTTCTCTAGATTAGCTCAGATTGTGACTAAACTGAATTGTTGTTTACTTTTTGCGCGGGATTTTCGCTGGTTCGCGAAAAGCGATCGCAAAAAATACCGTACCTAAAGCCAATGCTGTTACCAAAATATAAATAGTTGCTTCCATCGTTCCAATCCTATGGGATTAATTTTAGTTTAACAAACAGCGAGGGGATCGGAGCGAAGGAACGGACATCAGCCGCATCTATCGCCCCAATCCCCAACCGATTAGGCTTCTTTTCTACGCGTACGTGTAGTTGGGTCGCCCAATTTCTGGAACAGTCCCCACTCGACTTGCTCTTCTAAATCGGCTTCTACACCAGCAAATACGTCGCGGTAAATTGTCCGCGCGCCGTGCCAGAGGTGACCGAAGAAGAAGAATAGTGCGAATACAGCGTGACCGAAGGTAAACCAACCGCGTGGACTCGTCCGGAATACACCGTCGGAGTTGAGTTTTTCACGATCGAATTCAAAGATTTCGCCACCTTGAGCTTTACGTGCAAACTGCTTGACTTGAGTCGCATCGGTAAATGTTTGACCATTTAACGCACCACCGTAGAAACTAGCAGTAATTCCGGCTTGCTCGAAGCTGTATCTCGATTCTGCCCGACGGAACGGTACGTCTGCACGCACGACACCTTCGGAGTCAGTCAAGATGACAGGGAAACTTTCAAAGAAGTTCGGGAGACGACGAACGCTCAGGACGCGACCTTCAGCATCTTTAAATACTGGATGTCCTTGCCAACCTTGAACGATGCCATCGCCTTTATTCATCGCCCCAGTCCGGAATAGACCGCCTTTAGCAGGGCTGTTACCTACATAGTCATAGAATGCCAGTCTGTCAGGAATAGCCTGCCATGCTTGGACTTCTGTCTTGCCATCTTCGATGCTGCCTTGAACGCGGCGTTGAATTTCCTGTTGGAAATAACCGCTATCCCACTGATAGCGAGTCGGGCCGAATAGCTCGATCGGGGTGGTAGCACATCCATACCACATTGTGCCAGCAACGATGAA
The DNA here is from genome assembly GCF_025361915.1 of Chamaesiphon sp. GL140_3_metabinner_50. Lineage (GTDB taxonomy): Bacteria > Cyanobacteriota > Cyanobacteriia > Cyanobacteriales > Chamaesiphonaceae > Chamaesiphon. The sequence continues at coordinate 2,004 of NZ_JANYJC010000149.1, read as the reverse complement.
CGCTGCGAAGAATACTGCGGCAATACTCGAAGAAAGTACTGTTTCGATATTCCCCATCCGGAGAGCTTTGTAAAGCCGCTCTGGCGGACGGACGGTGAGGTGGAACAAACCAGCAATAATCCCGACTGTACCCGCTGCAATATGGTGCGCGACTACGCCACCAGGATTGAACGGATTGAACCCAGCAGGCCCCCATTCCGGTGCCACTGGAGCTACATGCCCAGTTATGCCAAATGGATCGGTTACCCACATTCCTGGGCCAAATAGACCAGTTAGGTGGAACGCTCCGAAGCCGAAGCAGAGTAATCCAGATAGGAATAAGTGAATCCCAAACATTTTGGGTAAATCTAACGCAGGTTCGCCAGTCCGTGGATCTGTAAACAGTTCCAAGTCCCAATATACCCAGTGCCAGATCGATGCCAGCATCAACATCCCAGATAAGATGATGTGAGCTGTAGCTACACCTTCAAAAGACCAGAAACCAACGTCAGCCGCCGATTCACCTGGAACGATACTCCAGCCACCCCAGGATTTGGTGATGCCCAGACGTGCCATGAAGGGCATGACAAACATGCCTTGTCTCCACATGTGATTAAAAACTGCGTCACTAGGGTCGAAGTTTGATAGTTCAAATAGAGCCATCGAACCAGCCCAACCAGCAACTAAAGCTGTATGCATTAGATGGACTGAAATCAGCCGACCCGGATCGTTCAAAACGACTGTGTGTACTCGATACCAGGGTAGTCCCATCGACTACGATCCTCCTTAAAATAGGTGTCTACGAAAATTCTTATTTTTTAAATAATCTCATGCATTATGTTATCCGCTTCCCACCTCGAAGACAAGGTAATCTCACATCGATCGATCTGACTTCAGAGATCGCCCCAAACCTCCGTATGACTAGACTCATAGTGCTTCCAGCTCTTTGTGAAATCGCAATTTTATGAAGTTTTATCCTCAGAATCTTTACAAAAGTTAATGATTAGGCTTTAGGTTTACTCAAAACCATCGTCGTACTGGTATTGACAACAAAACCTAGTCGCTCGTAGAAACTTTGCTGGTGGGTGGTGGTGAGATAAATACGTTCGACTCGCTGCATACAAGAATGCGCGAGGACAATTTCTACCAATTTACGTCCCAAACCCAGCCGTTGATAATCGCAGTCGATGACTACATCAAAAATTGTCGCACGATATACACCATCAGAAACTGCTCTAGCAAAACCGATTAGCTTGTCGCCATCCCAAGCAGATACTACAGGTTCGCTGCGATCGAGGGCAATTTTGAGGTCTTCGATGCGTCTATCGACCGCCCAAAAGGCACTTTTATTTAATAATGCTTGAAGTTGATGCAGATCGAGATCTGCGCTGCGATCGCAAAACCGGATGGCTTGAGCTTTCATCTTTGGATCGGTATTCTGTAATAACTAACGATCGATGGTAGCTTTTATCTGGTCGCAATCTTGTAGGATCGATCGCTTAATCTATGTCTGAATTCTAAATAATGAAGACATGGAAGCTCGATCTCTTGACCTTACAATGCCATTGTCGGATCGTTAAGGTCTTAAAACATTTGATGTATAAGGCTTCTAGCTATTAGCTGAAATAGACAGTGGGTAGTTCGCCAATTTCAGCCCATTTATTTAGACTAATCCTTCGCACCTTAACTTAATGGGGATGGCGGCAAAATCGGGAATAGGTATTTAACGAAGATTGCGGTTAACGCCGCTAGAGCTGCTAATGCTACCCGCATCAAACTGCGGGTGAGAGAGCCAGACAACCCAGCCTACATATTTCTAGTAGACAACAAAAATCGGCTTTTAGAACATGATTTGTTTTCTAAAAGCCTTGCCGTACCGTATGTTTTCAACCCAATGGAGACAAGGAGGCTCGAACTCCTGACCCCTACAATGCCATTGTAGTGCTCTACCAACTGAGCTATGACCCCATAATACTTCTTAATTTACTCGATCGCGTTCCCGGTTGTCAAGGGGAAGGCTTTAGG
>NZ_JANYJC010000117.1 GCF_025361915.1 Chamaesiphon sp. GL140_3_metabinner_50 | reverse complement strand
ACCTTATTTTGGGGGGCGATCGTCCCTTCGTCGATCTTTATTTTGCTCGTATTTGGGCATGAAGTTTGGCGCAGGATTTGTCCGCTGTCATTTTTGTCGCAAATTCCCCGTGCATTGGGCAAGCAAAGACAATTCAAACGCAAAAATCCGAATACGGGAAAAGTTCGCTATGAACTGGCAAAAGTCAAGTCCGATTCCTGGTTAGGGCGGAATTATCCGTATGTACAATTTAGCTGGCTATTTGTCGGATTGTGCGGGCGAATTTTGTTTTTTGATGCCGATCGATTGGTATTAGCATTGTGGATATTATTTACGATCGCTGCGGCAATTACCGTCGGCTATTTGTATGGTGGTAAATCGTGGTGCAATTATTTTTGTCCGATGGCTCCAGTACAGCAGATTTATAGCGAACCTGGCGGTTTATTGAGTAGTAAAGCACATATTAGCGATACGTCAATTACGCAAGCGAAAGTTTTACCTGGATTTACTAGAGAAAAGCGACATACTGCTTATAAAGGGGTCGTGCGCGAAGCATTGGAAGAAGGATATGCTAACTATTCTAGTAGCTTAGAAGTATTGCAACAATTACGTCAGGAATTAGGTATTACCGATGACGAACATCGCCAGGTATTAGAAGAGTTAGGCATTGAAGATCCAGAATTACTAAATCCCGATCGCAAACGCAGCTTAGAAAATCAAATTCGCTTAACAGGCTATCGTAAATCTCTAGAACGACTGATGCTATTGCAGCGACAGCAAGATCTGACTAATCCCGATCGTAGTCTCGATCGCAACTCAGTCGAGATCGATGCGCTGCGCCGCCAGTATTCGATTAATCCTCAAGATGAAGATTGGATTTTGAATGGAATTTCTCCAGAATCGGGCAGTTTACGCAGAGCAGATTTTTTACTCGCTCAATTACCAGATCTAATTAATTGCTATCGCGGACTCAATCAACCAATTTTATCCGAGCATCAAGCAGTTTTACTATTGCTCAAGAGTAGCATTCATCATAAGAAAGAGCTAATCGTCCGTAATATTTTAGAAGCAATAGTCAGCCTTAAAGGCGATAAATCGGCAATTTCTCTCGCCCAACAATTGGGTAATTTAGCTCCAGTAGTTTTACTAGAACTATTAGAATCAGACGATTGGCACCAACGACTGCATCCGGAAATAATTGAGCAGCTAAAACCATTTCCAGGACTCATAAATGCTTGTGCGATCGATTATTCAAGCGAAGAAACTCTCAACTCTCTATCACCATTACTCGACGATCGCAATCCTCTCATTCAAACAGCTTGCCTGTATATTATCGCCCAACTCGATTTCGCTCGCTCTCAAGCAATCGCCCGTAATTATACCGATCCTCAAAGCTCATCTTTGGTTAATGAAGCCGTCAAGATTATCTTGTCAGCATCTAAACAATGTCCGCCGCTAAAGACATTTGCCTTATTAGAAAAAGTGGTACATCTCTTTAATAGCGACTTCTTTAACCGGATTCATAGTGAGACATTAATCGCGCTATCCGAACGTGCCGAATTCCGCACCTTTACCGATGATGAAGTTATTACCGAAGCTGGCGATACCTGTCGCGAACTCCTGCTCTTAATTGAAGGAAACGCCCAGATTCTCTTCCATCTCCCCAACCAAGAAGTCCGGATCGAACAGCTTAAATTAGGACAAACACTCGATGAATTAGAAGTCTTGGCACATAGCGACTCCCAGAATACGATCGTGGCTACAGGCGATTTTACCCGCATTTTAGCAGTCCCAGTAGCTGCCTTTGACGATTTGCTCGTTGGCGGAGCCTCTCGGAACGAGAATCGCGATCGGGACTTTGCACGGCGGGTATTAGAACTCGAAAGTCGTCAGTTACAAAGATTTATGCGATCGCTGCAATCTATCTAAGCATAGCTCACCGATTTTTGCTAGCATCTGACTATAACTAAATTTAGATAGTTGTGAGCTTACCGCAGCTATTTAGATGATTATTATTTGGGAGTATCGCTCCATGTCGAGAAAGTACAGTACTCCTGGCTATCATCCGATTAAAAAAATCAAAGTTATCTTCAAAGGTCTGCATATTGCCGTCATCACGGATTTTAGTGTTGCCTACAAACTAGCATTATCGATCCCGATTGCGCTTGGTGCGATCGCGTTTCATAAATGGGTCGATTTGTCGTTGATTCTATTGGCAACTGGCATGATGCTGCTGGGCGAATTACTAAACAGTGCAATCGAAATCTTGTGTGATTTTGTCGAATCGCAACAAAATTCCCAGATTGGCGCGATTAAAGATATCGCCGCTGCGGCTGCGGGAATTGGGATCTTTGTGTGGGTGGCGATCCTAATTATCGAAGGGATTCAGTTACTGGCAATTAGATAAAAAATACGCGGCACTAATCGTAAATAAGTGCTGGTGTAAGCTGTGAAAATATTACCCCGTGCGAATTAATATTAATT
>NZ_JANYJC010000093.1 GCF_025361915.1 Chamaesiphon sp. GL140_3_metabinner_50 | reverse complement strand
CCGGAGGTAAAGAATCAACATCCCAAATTGGGTACCCCAGTCGCCAACGTGATTGAGTCTGAGGACATCGTGACCGCGAAATTCTAATACCCGTGCGATGCAGTCTCCTAGAATAGTCGATCGTAGGTGCCCGACGTGCATTTCTTTGGCAATATTCGGACTCGAAAAATCTACGACAACGCGCTGGGGTTTTTCGGCGACGGCTACCCCTAGTCGGCTGTCGAGCTGCATGGCTTGGAGTTGAGTGGCAATATAGCTAGGTTTGACGGTAAAGTTAATAAAGCCAGCACCAGCAATTTGGGGTGCTTCGCAGATTTCTGACACGTCTAAATTATCGACGATCGATTGAGCGATCGCGCGTGGCTGTTGCCCTAATTTTTTGGCAAGTCCCATCGCCATATTCGCCTGATAGTCCCCAAATTTAGGATTGCTCGATAAGACTAATAGAGGATCGACACCAGCATAATCATCCCCCAATGCGGCTACGATCGCCCGATCGAGTTGAGTTGTCAGGTAGGTAATGGTGGATTTCATTGCTGGCAGGTGATGAATAGCTATCATTCATTATCTATCGTCCGCTCCAGATTTAGTGCGATCGCGATTTATAATTTTTTTTGGAGATATCGGGTTTGAGATCGCAACCGCACCTAAGATTTGGGAATTACCGATCGCATTCCACTCTTTTTATGATGAGTATCGCCATGATAACGGGGGATAATATGAATGGTGGCGTGATTCATCGCTTGTCCCGCCGCTTTATTAATATTCATCCCGACATTAAAGCCATCGGGTTGAAATTCTTGAGTTAAAATTTCCTGAACTTTATTTGCCATCAACCAGCAAGCCGATTGCTCTTTGGCTGGTAGTTCAAAATAATTGCTAATATGTCGTTTGGGCACGATTAAAACGTGACCTTCACTTAGGGGATAGCCATCGAACATGGCATAAGCAGTAGCTGATTCTGTGAGTAAATTTATTTTGCGATGGGGATTGCAGAAGATACAATTATTGCTTGAATTCCATTGATGGTTGTAATGGACGTATTCATAAATCTCGCAGTATTCATTGATCTGAATAGATTTGAACGGTAGTTTGACGGTGCATTGATAGGTTGGCTTCTTATGAATGTAATGCTCCCGAAACCCTTCTTTTTTGAGATCTCGCCTGACTGCATAATAAGCTTTGCCACCTGGCTTGAGTAGATGAGCGATATTCATCAATACATCAGCCTGTATTTCTGGCATCAACACATTTAATACATAACAACAGACGATCGTATCGAATTTACCTTCGGGATAGATCGGCTGATAATGTGGGTCGTAGCCGATTAGATCTAAACCTTTTTTATGTAAAACTTTGACATCATTACCCATTCCACAGCCAAAATCGAGAATGCGACCTCTAAGTAAATCTCGACCGAGTAAAAATTGAACTGGCGACGATAGTTTAGTGCGATCGATCGCCGTCAAATGGCTGAAGTTATTTGCTTGTTTCCTCATGTAATGAGTATTAATTGATATCGCCTAATAACGATTTCAATTAATATGATAAATTAAACTATTTTAATTTAACTATAGCTCCCAATTATTGACAAGAGTAATTACACCTAATTTTTTAATCGTTGTTAATATCGATTTTGACGATTGCAGTTTAGTCGAGCAGGCTAGGAGTGTGGGGAATGTGGTTGTGCCTACGGCATATAACCTGCCGTAGGCATACCGCACCCTTCCCCCTTTCCCCCCTAAAACCTATAACCTAAAGCCTAAGACCTAAATCGCCACCGACAAATTCTCAGGCATACAGACATTAGTGCCACCTAAACCACAATAGCCGCCAGGATTCTTGGCTAAATATTGTTGATGGTAGACTTCAGCATAGTAGAACTCTGGGGCTGGTAAAATCTCTGTGGTAATTTCTTTATGTCCGGCATCATTCAGAGCAGCTTGATAGGCAGCTTTAGAAGCTTGCGCTAATTGCATCTGACTGTCGGAGTAGCAGTAGATCCCAGAGCGATATTGAGTGCCAGCGTCGTTACCTTGGCGCATTCCTTGGGTGGGGTTGTGATTTTCCCAGAAGACTTTGAGCAATTGCTGATAAGTGATGACGGCAGGATCGAATACCACCAGTACCACCTCGTTATGCCCCGTCGCGCCACTGCAAACCTCTTGGTAGGTGGGATTAGGCGTATTTCCTGCCGCATAGCCTACAGCGGTGATATGTACGCCTGCTGGCAACTGCCAAAATTTACGTTCGGCTCCCCAAAAACAACCCATCCCAAACATCGCCATCTCCATGTTTGCCGGATATGGTGGGGTAAAGGAATTGCCATTAACAAAATGTTTGGCAGGAAGAGCCATTTTTTCGGCTCTGCCAGATAATGAATCCGCTGGCGAAGGGATAGTTGATTTTTTACCACCAAAGAGATTATTTAGCATAATTTTAGTTAATTCAAAGTGTGCCAACCAAGTATCGATCGGGTCTAACCATCTGCATACATTGGGCTGAAAGTTTGCTGCTCTTCATTAACTGTAACGCATCTGCCCGGTTGCCGTTGGCGAAGCCTCTCCCTTGGAGAATCGCGCTCCCATAGCTTGAAAATACCACTTGACAACCCAGATCGCGATCGCCCGATCTGCTCTAAAGTATCGATAATGTGGATCTAGATTCAATCTTACTGAGGCGATTACCGATTTTACTCGCGCAGCGTCGGCTCTGCCGAAACGCGGCTGCGCCAACGGACATACGAATGACATTCTATCCTTGAAACAACATCTACTACCGTTCCCGATCGCCTCATCTATGGTTTTAAGTTGAGTGGCAATATCCGATCGCCTCCCGCCTCTATCCCTTACAATCTATTCACTATGGGTAAAAAATCTGAAGTTAAAGAATCGAGTCTGTTGTATCATAGATTGAAGGCAGCGTTGCATGATGGTATTAAGGTTTGGTTTGAAACCCGCGACAAGAGCTATTTTGGGATTCCGATCGCGCTCGATCGACATTTTGTCGAAGTCTTAATTTTAGTCCCTGGTAGTGAAGATGAATCGACCGAATATATTTTCCAGCGCGTAACTTGGGTGGTGCGGCTAGCATCGATTTCAGCGATTGCTTATCCTTCAGAATATTGGTCTACCGATCGTTTGGATAGTCTGTTAAATCGATCGGTAATCAATACAGATAGTTAGACACATTAATCAAGAATTTTCTTTATTATAAAAAGACGATAGAAACTCTATCGTCTTTCCGCAATTAATCGATTGAGTTTAATCTAGACTCGTGAGCTGACAACAACGTCATTATCAAGTACCGATTTCAACTTATCAGCAAAAACTCGGACGTGAGGTTCTGCCAATAGTGAAAGATGTTCGCCAGGAATGAACACCGTATCTACACCTCCACTGACTAGATTTCCCCAGCCTAAATCGGGATATTTCTCGATATATAGAGACTGGTACTCACACCAGAACAGAGTAGCTCGTCCTTGATAAACTTGAGGAGTATAATTTTTAGTCGCTTGTAAATTTGACTCTAAAACATTTAATAATTCGGGTTTAAACATTTCAAATGCAGATAATTTATTCGCCATCATATTTTTATACTCTTCTGCGTAGCCTTTGGTTTTGAGTGCTACTCGATGCGTTAACTTATTGGTAAAATATTTTACGCGATCTTTAAACTGAAGTTGCTGCAATTCACCAATATGAAATCTTAGCCACTTCTTGACCGACATGGTATCTTTAGATACGATCGGCGACCTAATATCTACTAAGCCCAAAAACTCTACCCGTTCGCCTAATTCTGCTAATTGACGAGCGATTTCAAAAGCTACCAAACCGCCAAAAGAATAACCGAGCAAGCAATATGGGCCTTGCGGCTGAACGGTTTGAATCGATTGGATAAAGTAACTAGCCATATCTTCAACGCGCTCTAACGGATGCTGTTTGCCATCGATACCTTGTGATTGAAGTCCATAAATAGGTCGATCTTCACCCAATCTTCTGACCAGATCGTAATAGCCAAATAATGTACCGCCGAGTGCATGAATAAAAAATAATGGTGGTTTATGTTTACCCGATTTGAGTAATACTAACGGCGACCAAGTAGTTAATATCTCATCTTGGCGAATCAGATCGGCAATCTTGGTAATTGTCGGGGATTTAAATAAAACTCCCCACGATAGCCGCTTGTGCCAAACTTGCTCGATTTGAGCGAATACCTGAAGTGCAATTAGTGAATGTCCGCCGAGATCGAAGAAATTATCTGTAATGCCAATCGGTTGTATGCCTAAAGCTTTTTCCCAAATTTGGGTTAATTGAAGTTCTAAGGCATCGCGGGGTGATGTGACTGTCGAACGATCGTAAGTAGGCTCTGGTAGTCTTTTGCGATCTAGTTTGTTATTAGGTGTTAGCGGTAAAGCTGGCAAGATTTCAAAAGCCGATGGAATGGCATAATCGGTTAATTTGGTTTTTAAAAACGATCGCAGATCGTTAATATTAATTTCTGAACGAGCGGGGACGATATAAGCGACGATAATTTGCTCGTCTGCCGATTTATTCGCGCCACTGGTACTCCGATTTTTCCCGACTACTGCTGCTTGCTGGACATCGGGATGCTGCATCAACACAGTTTCAATTTCTTCGATTTCTACCCGCATTCCCCGAACTTTAACCTGAAAATCTTGACGACCGACGATTTCTAAATTTCCATCGGGTAAATACCGGGCTAAGTCGCCTGTTTTATATAATCTCGACTGCGGCTCGTCGGTAAATGGGTTGGAGATAAACTTCCGATCGTTTAATTGCGAGTTATTTAAATATCCTCGCACTAAACTCGGTACTGAAACACACAGTTCGCCTGTAACCCCGGCGGCAACATGCTCTAATTCATCATTGAGTATATATAGTGGATTATGGAGATAAGCACGACCTACAGGGGCATATCCTTCGGTTCTGTTAAAGTCATTAGGAATCGGATACGCACAAACGCCAATCGTTTCGGTTTGACCGTAAATATTTACAACTTGGGGCGGTTCTTGAAACTGACTTCGTACCCGATCTAATAATTGCGATGTTAATAATCCTCCCGAAAATATCAGCAATCTAATCTGGGAATCCATTAACTGGCGGCTTTGTTCTGGCTCCATCTCAGCCAGACTAATTAGCATGTAATTCCAGACAGAGGCAACCGTATCGAATACCGTAATTTTTTCGCGCTGGATCAGTTCGACCAGACTGAATAAGTTGGTAGTATTATCTTTAGATGTAATAACTACTTTGGCACCTTGCGATAAAGGCAATAGTAATTGTCGGATCGATGAAGAGAAAGAAAAAGATGCCGAGAGTAAATAAACATCATCGGGCTGAATTTGCATCACCTCATTGACAGCCTTGAGATAGCAGTCGATCTGCTCGATCGTAATTTGAACGCCTTGAGGCTTACCTGTAGAGCCAGATGTGTACATAATATATGCCAGACTTTCGCCAGTTGTCTGCGCTGGTGCTAGTTCACTTTGCGTCGCTAATTCACCTGCTTGAACATCGAGTAAAAATAGATTTACGCCTATATTGGCAAGATTCGTAGCTAAATATGCTTGAGTTAAGATTAATTTTAAGTTAGTATCTTCCAGAATCGACTCTAATCGGTCTTGTGGATAAGTAGGATCTAGCGGTACATAAGCTCCTCCCGCTTGCAGCACTGCTAAAATAGCGATCGCGGTATCGATCGAGCGTTCGGTATAGATGCCTACTAAAACTTCCGGCTTAATTCCTTGCTGGCGCAGATAGTTGGCTAGCCGATTGACTCTACTGTGAAGTTGTTGATACGTCAAGAAACCAGATGCATCTTGAATTGCCACTGCATCGGGATTGCGATCTGATTGAAATTGCAAAACTTGATGAATCGACATCTTTTACTGGAAGAGAGAATATAAGGTTTGCTGATTTGTACCAATTTAACCCAGGATGGCGATCGGCTAACACCGCCAATTCATGTAATGTTTTACACTTTACAGTAATAGAAAAAAATTCTCAATAATTATGGCACGATCGTCGTCCGGTATTACCTGTTTCTAACGATCGGCTAGCGGATCGCACCAAACAGCCGTAAGATATAAATTGATAAACTTCACAAATCGCAAGCATCCCAGTCATGGCAAAACTACAACCCAGTGTCCAGCCGAAACTAGTTGTCACTAGATTTGGTTTTAACCGCTTTGCAGAGCAGTTAAATGGCAGAGCGGCGATGATGGGCTTTGCATTATTATTACTGATTGAATATGTTACAGCTCAGAATCCCCTCGCATGGATGGGATTGGGTATTAATTAAAAATTGCCGGGTGCGGATCGAGACCCCAAATTAGGGAACTATACGTACAACTCAGCGTATTGACTAATTAGCTAGCAATAGACGATCGATTCTCTAGGCTGAGACTGTAGAATAGGATTAAGATTAGCATTGTACCTATCGATCGGACACTCATCGTCTGGATCGGCAAGCGCGATCGCCATTGAATCCTAGCTGCACCACTCATAAATGAACGCGATATTTCCTACCTTCTTGAAAAGACTATACCGCAAAGAACCAATATCCAGTTTTCTCATCGTCGTAGGTGCCGTTGATGCCGTTCTTGGTGGTGTCAATGAAATTGGGACATTGATGATTTTAGGCTTGCTGACTTCTGGCGTGGCAATTGGCTATCGCTGGTGGTGCATTCAGCAGGCAGAAGCCGGATCCGATCGTAAATCGAAACAATTATATTTACCCCCTAGCTCCAACCGTTCGCCACTCCCCAATTTAGATAGTCGTCGCCGTCCGCCATTATAAGTGCTTAGTGGCAGGGTGTTCGATTGCTATGGGTGAGTTAATTTAGCTGGACTAGTGGCAATCCGTTGGCGTAGCCTTACGGAACGAAAATCGGAACCAATTGCCGTATATTCTCATTTGCAAGCAGTGGACTGTTGCGGACATTGAGTGTCAATACCATTAACCTCTAACTTAAATTTGGGAGCAATTGCCATGAGCGATCGAATATCTTGGACGGCTGAAGCAGAGGCAAAACTCAAGGAAATTCCCTTTTTCGTGCGTCCGATGGCACGCAAAAAGATCGAAAGTTTTGCCCAAGAACGCGGTACCAATGCGGTGACACTGGATATTTATAATTTAGCCAAGCAACAATTCAGTCGGTAAATTTAATAACTCACATCTCGATCTTTAATTCCCACGCACCAATAGCCGATCGTTATGCGTTTACATTTGAGCACCTGGACGGAAGTTGAAAATTATCTTCAGCAATCTACTGGCATAATTATACCGATCGGTTCGACCGAACAACATGGGCCGACAGGGGCAATCGGGACTGATGCTATTTGTGCCGAAGCTGTCGCCCACGCTGTGGGTACTGCTACTAGAGCGTTAGTCGCACCGACAATTAATGTCGGGATGGCACTGCATCATACTGGTTTCCCCGGTACGATTAGTTTGCGTCCGAGTACCCTAATTTTAGTCATCCGCGATTATCTTACCTGCTTGGCGCGATCGGGATTTACCAAGTTCTTTTTTATCAACGGGCATGGTGGTAATATTGCGACCCTCAAGGCAGCTTATTCCGAGACATACGCCCATCTTGCCGATTTAAATATCCCGAATATCGATCGAATCGAATGTCAGACAGCAAACTGGTTTATGTGCGGTAGCGTCTATCGTCTGGCAAAAGAATTATACGGCGATCGTGAGGGTTCTCACGCCACACCATCAGAAGTGGCTCTGACTCAATATCTCTACCCCGAAACTGTTAAATCTACGCCATTAGATCCTAATAATCTGTCTTCAGAACGCAAAATTCTCGGTGCGGCAGATTTTCGCCGCCGTTACCCCGATGGCAGAATGGGTTCCGATCCCAGCCTCGCCACCCCCGAACATGGCAGGCAATTTTTCGATCTAGCCGTTAAGGATCTTACTGCTAGTTATTTGGAGTTTTTGGTGAGTTAGGATGGGGACTGGGAGACGAGAGGATTGGGAGACTAGAAGGAAACTAGAGAACGCAGTTCCAAAACCTCAAACCTAAAACCTAAAACCTAAAACCTAAAACCTACTTAATCGGTACGCCAACCGATCGCAAAAAGCTGCGTAAGCGGAGTAACAGGATGGTTTCTTTAAGTTTGGGGCTATTTGCCGCAACGTCGGCACTATCGCGATCTATTTGTTGCTTAGTAGTGACAACTAATTCGGCAAATTCATTAGCTGATAGAGCTTTACCATCGATCGGAGATCGCGCTTCGGTAATAATTTCAGCTCTGAGAACTTCTTCGGGAATATCGTCATCTGTGGAAATAACCCCACTAGCAGGGAGACTAATCTGCAAAATGGTACTGACGCACAACACGATCTGTGCTAATTGAATCGTAGTAGTTGGGCGCATCTAAAAAACAATGATAGTATATGTAGCTACGGTAACTATCAGTTTACAACATCGCATTCAGCTAGTACTATTCGATCGAATTTGCATGTATCACCCAAAAAGATCTTCCGTGGAAAATCGTTCATCAGCACAGCAACGCCAACGATCTTCGGTGTCTCAAGGTTCGGCTCCAAAATCGCAGGTAGCTGGATTCAACCAAACTCAGCCACGGCAACCAGTCAGAAAATTAACCCCAAATTCAGCCCCAGCATGGCTTAAATCGCTGCTAACCATGCAACGAGGTTCGTTAATAATATTTTGTACCCTGTTGGGATCGATCGCGCTTGTGTATGGCTATACCGCCCGCACTCAAGATTTGTGGAAAACTCAGCACAAGCAACTAAAACGATTCCAAACTCAAGAGCAGCAGCAAGCTCTAATGAACGAACATCTCAAGCAACAACTAGCCGAAACAGCCGAAACCAAAAGTAGTGGCTTAGTGCATCCTACTCCCGATCGGATCGTCTTTATCCCCAGCGCAACCCCACGCCCCAATAAGTCTCTACCCACGCCCCAACAGCAAGCTAAGTCTAAGTTGCCAGTCGGGTATTAGGTATTAGGTTTTAGGCTTTAGGCTTTAGGTTTTAGGTTTTAGGTTTTAGGCTTTAGCGAAGATCTACCCACCCCGCCCTACGGGCACCCCTCCTTGGAGGGGATTTTTCCTACTTCTTACTTCTTACTCCTTACTTCTTACTTCTTACTTCTTACTCCCTACTCCTTACTTGTTACTCCTTACTCCTTACTTCTTAGGGACTTCCAAAAATCAAATCGTTCCAGCTCCCCGAACGGTGTGTTATCCCGTAAGGGATAACACACCCTACTTTCTGAAATTAAGCTGGACTGATTTATTACTTGCAAGTCCCTTACTCCTTACTCCTTACTCCTCACTTCCCCATGCCCACCATATCTGTATTAATCTTGGCTGGCGGGCGGAGCAAGCGAATGGGTAGAGATAAGGCGACGATCGATATTGATGGTGTGCCGATGTTAAGGCGGATTTATGATGCGGTTGCAGCTTGTCAAAATATCGATCGAATTTATGTTGTCACGCCTTGGGCGCACAGATATCGGGCAATTTTGCCAGTTACCTGTAATTTTATCCTCGAACAGCCACCAGATCTCGGCCCGACGATCGCGCTGTCTCAAGCATTGACAGTCATCGATTCAACGTGGGTACTGACGCTAGCGTGCGATCTGCCTAATTTATCAACTCCATTCATCCAAGCGGCGATCGACGCATTGCCCTCAATTCCAGCTCGGAGCATCGCTTATCTCCCCAAACATGTAGACAAAGGTTGGGAGCCTTTATGCGGCTTCTATCGGCAAATTTGCCACCACTCACTGCTAGCATATATCGAAGCTGGCGGACGATCGTTGCAAGGTTGGCTGAAGCAGCAAGTAGTAACAGAATTGGCTATTACCGAGCCGATGCAGCTAGTAAATTGTAATACTCCAGCAGATTTGGAGTCAGTTGTTGCCGAGCGGATAGCCACGAGCGGGTAATCGATCTAAAATGGTAATCGATCGACCTTTGTCTTGTTGCCATCCATGACCTTACTACCGACTGAAGATACCCCTTTATACAATCATCCCTTGCCAGAAATCGAGCAATGGCTGATTTCGATGGGTTGCGAACAAGATGATAGTGAGTTGCATTGCTGGCATATTACCAAGTCCGATTGGCGCGCCGAAGTATGTCTGGATATCGAAGAACTTACCGTCCGTTATCACGCCACTAATCTGAGTAGTGCGAGTGCCAATCCGCAAACTCCACTCACACCATCCAATCCCAGTATCTATCGCACGTTTAAATATTCTCTGAGCCGCCAAGATATTGAGAATGCGGTGTTTGCAGGGCCATAGCTCGACGTTGCTGCCGATCGCAAGTGGCGGTTTGGATTACAATTAAAATTAAATTGTCCTCGTCCCGCTCGATCGTCCTCAAGCTAGGAGACGATTTCTAACTCTTAACGGTAGTGGAATTAAGGCAGATAAATCCGGGTTAATGCGATCTTCTGGCTGTGTTGGTAACGACTTTGGAGTCGATTTAATCGGTGCGATATTTTTACCTATATATCAGCCATGTTTTCAACCATCTTGCTGTCTGCTCTTTGTGGAATCTTCGCAGGTGCGTATGCTTGCTACGTTTTGTGTGAATCTTCTGCTCAAAAGCAATTGCGGCAAGTCTTAGACACAATGCAAACAGCCCCATCTCATGAAGATATTTCGCTGCCGCTAGTATCGCAGTTACGGCGCAGAATTACCCTCGATCGACAGCAACATCAACAGCTAGAGCAACAATTGTTTAGTTGGCAATCTTTACTTCAAGCAGCACCGATCGGTTATATTCAACTCGATGCTGATAATCAAGTATTATGGTGCAATCAAACGGCTCAAAAGTTATTGCAAATTCATAATTGGCAGCCCGGACAAGTTAGATTATTATTAGAATTAGTTCGCTCCTACGAACTCGATCGATCGATAGCGACAGTTAGATCGAGTCAGGTTGCCGATGAATTAGTTTGGCAGTTTCATTTTGGCTATCAAGAAGCGGCAGATTCCCGCTCGATTTGGCTTAAAGCTAATAGTATCCCTCTTGCCGATGGTGCGATCGGAATTTTTATCGAGAGCCGACAAGATCGCGTCGATGCCGAGACAGCTAAGGAAAGGTGGCTCGGAGATCTGGCTCACGAAATCCGCACGCCGCTAACTGCGATTCATTTAATTGCCGAAACATTACAGTCTAAAGTTCCTCCAGATCTAACGCGCTGGGCAGATCGAATTTTAAAAGAAACTAATCGACTGATCGATCTCATTCAACATTTTGTAGAATTGAGCCAACTAGAAACATCTTCGGCTCAATCTTTACGACTGGTAGAAGTAGATTTGGTAAAGATAATCGATGATGTTTGGCATACGATCGAACCTATTTCCAAGCAACAAGAAGTCGAACTAGTATACCAAGGATCGCCACAGGTAATCTTGAAGCTCGACGTAGCTCGATTCACGCAGGTATTAATTAATTTATTTGATAATAGCTTAAAATATTGTCCCGATCGCGGACATATTTGGATCGATGTTAAAATACTAAAATCAGATCGAAGCTCGGTTGAAATCGACCTTTACGACGATGGATCTGGATTCACCGCAGCCGATATCCCCTATGTTTTCGACAGATTGTATCGCGGTGATGTTTCTCGCCAACGCGAACCGACTAAAACTGATACACTCGATGCTCGAACGACAGGGAGTGGTCTAGGGCTGTCGATCGTTCGTCAGATTATTCTCGCACATCAGGGGTCGATCGTTGCCAACAATCATCCGCAAACAGGTGGAGCTTGGTTTAAAATCATCTTGCCAATTAATTAGTTATTTTCGATTATAGTGATATCTAAGACATTCATTAACATCCTTTTATCCTAGAATAGATCGACCGATCGATATTTTTACTTTAATTGCCCCACCGCCAGATAATATAAATAATTTTAAATGTGACTACATCTTATTCATTAAGTGAATCTAGACAATTTAGATACCGCAGCCTTCGCCTAGAACAAGACATGCTGCTGATGGGAGCTTTGGTAGAACAATCTTTTCGACTAGCACACAGATCGTTATTTCAGCGCGAGATTGGCATGGCTGATGAGATTCCCCAGATCGATCGTAAAATTGATAGTTTTTATCATCAAATCGAACTAGAATGCGCCGAATTGATGGCGATTGCTTCCCCAGTCGCTCAAGATTTACGACGGCTGAGTGCATTTATGCAAATGGTTCGAGATTTAGAGCGGATTGGAGATTATGCCAAAGATCTCGCTCAAATTTCGCTCAAATTATTTCCGTATTCAGCGCATTCCTGCATCCCCGCGATCGAGCAGATGTCTCATCACGCCAGGGCGATGTTAGAATCGAGTTTAGCTGCTTTGGCTAATTTAGATGGCAAGGCTGGCCCAACTATTCACAAGCTCGATGATGATGTGGATTTGGCCTATGATACCATCTATCAAACTCTCGCCACTCAAACAAACATCCAGGGTTCGATCGAGCCGACGATTCTACTAGCACTAACCATTCGCCATCTCGAACGCATGGCGGATCATGCGACTAATATTGCCTATCGGGTAACTTTTATCGTTACGGGATCGAGGAACTAACAGTAAGGAGTGAGGAGTAAGAAGTAAGGAGTTGGGAATGCTTTGCTATGCTTCGATCTCTTTTTGCTGGCAATTGCCGATTAGCCAAATATTTCGCCTACAGATAATCTGGTACCATTTACTAAATCTGCGCCAGATTGGGGACGTTTGCCAGCGGGCTGAACTTCATGCAGCAGTAGATATCCAGAGCTAGTTTTGACGATCGGCCCTAAACCTTTGGCGATTTTGACGACAGTACCTGGTACGCTAGTATCGGGATCTAGACTGGCTAATTCCGGTAGTAAATTCTGCATTTGGGGCGATAAATCGGCTTGAAACTCGGCGGATAGCGGTGCTGTCGCCAGAATTTTCAGTGGCTGTGTGCGGAAGGTAGCGACACAATTGGGATAAAAGCCGCGTACTAAATTATGAAGTGAAATATTCGATCGAGTCCAATCGAGCTGGTATTCTGATTTCTGAATGGGTGGTGCAGCAGTAGCGGCTGTATGCTCTTGTATGGTCGGTGTAATGCGATCGAGGTCTCTAATGGTATCGACTAGCAGATTAGCACCCTCAACGGCTAATTTTGCCGCCAGTCGATCGGCATTATCCCACAAACTCACTGGGGTTTCATATTTAAGCAACATTGCCCCCGTATCCATCCCTGCATCCATTAGCATGGTGGTAATTCCCGTGTGAGTTACACCATCGGTCAAGCAGCGTTGAATTGGTGCCGCGCCGCGATAAGCTGGTAACAGAGAGCCATGTACGTTAATACATCCTCTTGCGGGTAAATCGAGAATTTCTTGAGATAAAATCTGTCCGTAGGCTACTACTACAAATATATCTGCTGCGAGGTCGCGTAGTGCTGCGATCGTTTCGGGATCTTTTTTAATCCGAGCAGGTTGCCAAACGGGAATCTGATGCGCCATCGCCAACTCTTTAATCGGCGATGGCGATAATTTATTACCCCTACCACGATTTTTATCAGGCTGCGTCACGGCTCCAACTACTTGAAATTGCGGCTCGGCTAAGAGTCTTTCCAATGTGGGAATGGCAAATTGAGGAGTACCGAAGAAGACGATTCGCATGGAGATGGGAGATGGAAGAGGGGAGATGGAAGCGAAAAGTGCTGATGGGCGGGTCGCCCGCGCAGTGTTCTTAGGAAACAAGCGTAGCAACTTTTCAAGACAGATGGTAGGGAGAAGTGGGAGTAAAGTTTGGATGTTTACAAGTAAATAGCATTAACCGCTACCTACTATAATCTTCCATCTCCGAACTCCCATCTCCGAACTCCCATCTATTTACTTGCCACTTGTCGCTCTAAACTCGCTTGCAACATCGGCGTGTTGCTTACCGAGTCATTGGCGATGGTAAATAGGGGATTAGAGAGAATACCCGCTAGCGAAGTCGCGATTAAGGTTGCTAGGGTAGCTACTTGCAACGAGCGCATTCCGGGGAGATTCCAATTAGTCTCTGGGTAGTTTTTGATGACATCGGACATTTCATTGGGTTCTTTGACTACCATCATCTTGACGACGCGGAGATAGTAGTAAATAGACACGACACTAGTTACTAGTGCCAGTAATACTAAACCATAAGCCCCAGCTTTCCAACCCGCCCAAAAGATGTAAATTTTGCCAAAGAAACCAGCCAAGGGCGGAATCCCACCTAACGATAATAAGCAAATACTCAGCGCGAGAGTAAGGAAGGGATCTTTTTGATATAAACCAGCATAGTCGCTAATCCGATCGGTACCCGTGCGGAGCGTAAATAAGATCACGCAGGCGAAAGCACCCAAATTCATAAACAGATAGACGAACAGATAAAATACCATGCTGGCATAACCAGTTTCAGTACCGATTACCATGCCAATCATCACAAATCCAGCTTGAGCGATCGAAGAATATCCTAGCATCCGCTTCATGCTCGTCTGTGCTAGTGCTACCACATTTCCCAATACCATGCTCAAAATTGCCAGCGCGGTAAAGACAAAATGCCACTGCTCGATGACTTGCGGGAACGCCGTTACTAATAAGCGAATTGCTAGCGCGAACCCCGCCGCTTTAGAGCCAACAGATAAAAACGCCACTACCGGAGTCGGCGAACCTTCATATACGTCGGGAGTCCATTGGTGAAAGGGTACCGCCGAAATTTTAAACGCAATGCCCGCGATCGTAAATACTAAAGATACGATTAACCCTAATGATAGACTACCATTAGCTCCAGCAATGCCCGTCGCGATCGCTGCCAATCTCGTTTCGCCACCAGATAATCCATATAAGAGCGAAACACCATACAAAAATACAGCCGAACTCGACGCACCAATTAATAAGTATTTTAGCGCAGCTTCATTCGATCGCGGATCGCGTTTCATGTAGCCAGTCATCAGATACGATGAGATACTCAAAGTCTCTAACGAGACGAAAATTGTGACTAATTCGGTAGCACCAGAGAGTAACATTCCCCCCAACGTCGCTGTTAACAAAATTGTGACAAACTCAGCTAAAGCAGTTCCCGTGCGTTCCACATAGCTAATCGACATCAAGATCGTCACTATCGCCGACAGTGCAATAATACCTCGAAAAACGATACTGAGTGGATCGCTACTATAGGCACCGATAAATGCAACTGGATTGGGATTCTCCCATTGTAATACCAGAGCTACAATCGAGCAGAGTAATGTACCAACAGCAATGTAAGCTAGACTGCGTGCGGCACTTCGCCCCAAAATCAAGTCCCCGATTAACACCGTCAACAGCGCGATAACGACGATTCCCTCTGGAAGAATCGCCCCAGCATTGAGCTGGGTAACTAAATTATTTAAATCCATAAGTATCTAACTCAATAAAAATTGCTAACCGTCAATCGCCTTGCAAATATCCACTCAGCACGCTGTTTAGATTTTACCGCAATCTAGGCTT
>NZ_JANYJC010000078.1 GCF_025361915.1 Chamaesiphon sp. GL140_3_metabinner_50 | reverse complement strand
ACTAACATGGCAACGTACCTGGCGAGTTCTCCGGCTTGCCAATCGAGGAGTAGTGGTAAATATGGGTAACGAGCATCGAGGCGGATAAACCACAGCCGGACTTCGGGAATTTCGGAAAGTTCGCGCGGATCTTGAGGATCTCGGTTGTAATCGATCGTGAGTTGGAGATCGAGGTTAAATTGCTTAGGATCGGTAAGTAACCACCGATCGATCGGTGCGACGATCGCGGATAAATCTAAATTCAGCAGTGCGCGATCGCTAATTGTCAACGTCGTCATTCTCTAAAATCGGCGTGAATTTGACAAATGGTAGATAATTTACGATCGCTACTACCCGTAGTTTGGAAAGATCGTTAATGATGTTAAGCTTTTGAAACTAACCACTGGTTCATATTTTAGCAAAGATTTCTGCATCATTGACTCCACCAGCTTTTAGCTTACAGCTATACAATCGCACATCTTCGTCCGATCGAGAACTTTCAGCAAAGATTTACAGTCGGTAAAAAGTCGGAAAATATCCGCCAAGCCTGTGAATTTGAGTGGACATTGATTAAGATAATATTAGTAAAATCGAAATGTCTGCAAATTAGTGTTATGGATATTGCTAATCTGTGAATGTGTAATTTTCGATACCTCGATTCTGGGTATGTAAATAGTAAGTATTATTTTAGTCTCGATCGGGTAGTATATAGACTTTAAACTATAAAAAATCTAATTTCACGATACATTTAAGAACCTAATATTTATTTGAAGAGGAGATAATGCAAAACAGCACCCAGAATGAAATCGGTACTCGGTTAAATGCGCTGTGGAGTAAGTTGAAAGGCAACCAGACAGCCAGCCAGCCAACAGCTATGGGCGATAGATCGGCATCTCATCAAAACGAGACTGAGGGCGATCCGCATAGGGATAGCGATCCGCCAGCGGTGGGGGCGATCGATCGCCACACTAAAATTTCGGCGATCGCCAAGTTTATCGATGGTGAGATGTTTAACGAAGCAATCGCACCGATTAGCAAGCTAAATATACCGACGGTAACAGTCGATCCGTGGTCGGCATTTTGGGCGGTACTGGCGGCAATGGTGGGCGGTACTGGCATTACTAGCTACTTGTTGCTAATTGCCGTACCGCCAACGCCAAGTTGTCAGGGCACATTGCCAATTTCGACCGATGGCGAACGCTTGTATTGCGCGCAAGTGGGAGCCGATACTAAAGAAGTTCCTAAACTTCGCAGTGCGGTCGATTTAGTCAAGGGGTGGACGGATCGGCACCCACTGTATCGCGAATCTCAACGGATGCTCAAACGCTGGTCGGAAGATTTGATGCGAATCAGCCGCAAGCAAGTTAATGAAGGGAAGATCGATCGGGCGATCGCGACGCTAAAAATCGTGCCAACGACTAGTCCTGTATACGATTTGGCTCAGGAGTCGATCGGCAAATTAACGATTCAAGATCGCGATAGTGCCAAAATTGATAGTAAATTCGAGCAATCGATGAAAAGCGGCGAATGGAATCAATCGTTTGCAATTTTGCAGTCGGTTCAGAAAATGCGCGGTACCTATTGGAATGGCTTTAAGTACGACAAAATGGCTGCCAAACTCGCCCAAGAACGCAATGGGTGGGATAAACTCCAAGAAGCTAAAGACGCACTCGAAACTAAAGATAGCGATGATTATAATACTCGCGCCAAGCGGATTGCAGCGGCAGTTAAAGCCGCCGGGAAAAAAGAAAAAGTCGTCGAAATACCATTACCAAACGAGCCAGAACCGATCGTCAATGCCATGAAACTGGCAAACCAAATCGATTCGTCTACCTATGTGTACCATGAGGGTCAAATCCTGCGGAGTAAGTGGAGCAAACATTTAGTCAACTTGAGCATCAACTCTTATAAAGCGCAGAACTTTAACGAAGCGATCGCCCTCGTTCAAAAAGTGCCCCAGGACACGTCAATTTATGGCGAAGCACAAGATTGGGTCAAGCTCAATCAGGCACACGTCTGGGCGGGCAAGAAGCACATGCTGGCGATGATGGATGCGATCTCCCAAGTCAAGAAAATTCCTAAAACTAGCCCGATTTATACCCTCGCGCGGACGCAACGATCGAACTGGGAATCGCGGCTCAAACAGGAAACCCAACTCCAGTGGGCGAGATCGATCGCCAGCTTCCAGCAACCAAGTACGCTGGCACTAGCGATCGCCACTGCCAAACAAGTTCCCGCTCAAAGTGAAGTCGGTCAAACCGTCCAGTCAGAAATCGCCGATTGGAGTCGCCAGATCGAAACCATCGATAATCGCGTTATCTTAGCTAAAGCCAAGCAACTTGTAAGCAAGAGCGAATCTCTCGCCAATCTCAAAGCCGCCGTACGCCTAGCTAAAAACATCACTCCAGATCGACCCCTGGGCGAAGAAATTACTGGCTATGTCGCCGCCTGGAACGAGAAAATTCAGACGATCGAAGATCGCCCGATTCTTGCCAGCGCGATGGCTTTAGCTAGTCAAGGCAATCTTACCCAAGCAGTCACAATGGCAAATCGAATTACCCCCGGTCGATCGCTCTATCAAGACGCTCAATCGCAAGTCCGGTACTGGAACATCGAACTCCAAGAAATAGCCGATCGACGTACCCTAGAACGTGCTATTACTATTTATCGCCAGGGCAAAATCTCCACCGCGATCGATCTAGCCGCTACCATCGGACGGCGCAGTTCGATTTATAGCGATGCACGCTCTTATATGTCTAATTGGCGATTGCTCCTGGTACCTCGATCGGCTAGTAATTAGAAAATTGGTAAATTGCCGCTGGCTTCATGAAAAACATTCAAATTTCGTTGTGGGACGAAAACCGGGGGGAAATCTCGCAGCAGTGGCAATTTATTCCGCCAGCACCGATTCGGATCGGTCGATCGCCAGGTAACGAGATTGTCATCGATCGACCTTCAATTTCGCGGCTTCATGCCACAATCTCATTTAGAAGCTTGCGCCAAGGCGGCGGCTACTGGGAAATTACCAATCAGGGTGCCAATGGTACCCTCGTTAACGACCTATCGATCGATAAACTATTATTGACCAACGGCGATCGGATTCAAATCCCCAAAGCAGGCGCATTACTCACCATTCAACTAGATGTGGTGATGGTCATAAATGCGCCAACTATTGCCGAGATTCCGGTGATGTGCCAACACCTCGATAATCCTAGTAACACCCTGTTTTGTAAACACTGCGGCGAACCGATTAACGTCATCTACCAGATTCATCAGTATCAGATCCTTAAAACCCTCGGACAAGGGGGGATGGGTACAACTTATTTGGCTTGGGATAAGTCGAAAATGTTGGTACTCAAAGAAATGAACGCTGATATGGCGGCGATTCCGAAAGCGCAAGAATTATTCGAGCGCGAAGCCAAAATTCTCCAAAGTCTCCACCATTCCGGCATTCCCGAATATTTTGACTTCTTCATCGCCGACGGACGTAAATATCTGGCGATGGAACTAATTCACGGTCAAGATTTGGACGTATATGTAATGGAACGGGGGAAAGTATCGCTAGCGCAAGCGATCGACTGGATGATGCAATTGTGCGAGATTTTGGGCTACATCCACCAACAACAGCCACCACTGATCCATCGCGACATCAAACCCGCAAATATCCTGGTACGTGCGATCGATAAGCGCATCTTTTTACTCGATTTTGGTGCAGTTAAAGAAATCGGCACCCTCGGCGGCACAAAAATCGGCGCGCCAGACTATATGGCACCAGAACAAAATAGCGGTCAACCCTGCACCCAGTCAGATTTATACGCGATCGGCCCGACATTGATTTTTCTACTCACCGGACGCAATCCCGCCGATTCGATCGAATGGCAACCAGATGGTTACCGTTTTAACGTCTCCTCATTACCAGGCGTAACGCCCCAACTCCAAGCCCTCATCGATAAAGTCACCCAAACGCGATCGCGCGATCGTTATCCCACCGCCGCAGATTTAGCCCAAGCGTTACAGGATCTGCGATCGGTGTAGGATCTCGCGATCGATCTATTGTAGATTTGTAGGTTGGGTAGAGTGAAGCGAAACCCAACACCACCATTGAATGCTCTAAGATATTCTCGATCGCGCAGCGTGACCACAATCGCCTGTCGAGACAACGTAATTGCCGCTATCTTTAAATCTTGAACCAACCCGTAGTTTCTGACCATTCGGTTCCCAGCAATTACGATCCTGGCGATCGATATTCGATCGAGGTTATGTACTAAAAATCCCGATCGTTATCAAGAAAGATTGTCGAAGCTGAAACTGGTAAAATTTGGCTAGAGTTCGAGCTGGAGCGGAAGACGACTTTTTACTTCACTCTGGCTAACAAATCTTAGTTATCTCTATCTCTGAATTATCGATATGCAATTGAAACCTTGGCAGTGGGTCATTCTAGGATCGCCGATCGCGAGTGTGGTTATTTTCTTGCTTGTTGCTGCTGGAGTTAAAATTCATGAGTGGGGCATTAACTGGATTTGGGGCGTATTTACCCTTCTATTGCTGGGTTGGCGGTGGTTGTTGGTACGGTGGAGTAAATCGAGTATCGATCGCGGTGCGGATGTTATTGCCGCAGCGAGTCGGGAATTAGCAGCAATTACCGCCAATGCTGCGCCACTGGCTGGAGATACAGCAGATCGAGTTACTACCATCCTGCAACAGGTTATTGCCGATTCGCAGCAAGATCGACCGATTTGGGAAGATTGGACGACATTTTGGCAGCGATGTCAAGAATTAATTGTCGCCATTGCCAAGATTTATCATCCTGAAGTTAAGTATCCGCTGTTAAATATTTATGTGACTCAGGCATATGGGTTGATGCGGGGTACTACCGATGATATGGATGCCTGGATGCAAAAACTCGCGCCAGCACTCGATCGCGTCACGATCGCCCAGACGTATGAAGCCTACGAGACATATCAAAAATTAGCACCATCCGCTCAAAAACTGCTCAAGGTGTGGAACTGGGCGCAATGGGTACTCAATCCCGTCGCCGCGATCGCCAAGCGTGCCACCAAGGAATCTTCTAGCCTTGCCGATCGACAGTTGTTGGTCAATTTGGGTCAACTGACTCGCGAAGCTGCCTTAACGAACCTCTGTCGTCAGGCTGTGGCTCTATATAGTGGCAAGCTCCAGCCGTTACCATCGCCCGTGATTCAGAGTTCGGCTGTGGCAACTACCCAAACGCTGCGAGATATTTTAGTTAGTGCCGAACCACCAGAGCAAATCGCCCAAAAACCGATCGATCTTCTACTCGTCGGGCGGACGGGGGCGGGTAAAAGCAGTCTGATTAATACCTTATTTCAGTCAGAACTCGCTCTAGTCGATGTTTTGCCCAGTACTGACAAAATTCAAAATTATCAGTGGCAAACAGCCAGCGGCGAAAGCCTGACGCTGTGGGATAGCCCTGGTTACGAGCAAGCCAGCCGAGCGGATTTACGATCGCAGGTACTTAATTATGCGGCAACTACCGATTTACTGTTATTAGTTACCCCCGCGCTCGATCCGGCGTTGCAGATGGATCTGGACTTTTTACAGGAGTTGAAGAGCGTCAATGCCGATTTACCGATCGTGGTAATTGTAACTCAAGTCGATCGCGTGCGACCGCTGCGGGAGTGGGAGCCACCTTATGATTGGCAATGGGGCACTCGCCCTAAGGAAGTTGCCATCCGTGAGGCTACCGCCTACCGGAGTGAGTTTTTGGGTGAATACTGCGATTTAGTGTTACCGCTAGTCAATGCCGATGCCAGCCTGGGGCGGTTGGCTTGGGGTCTCGATACATTATCATTAGCTCTGCTCGATAAAATCGAACCGAGCAAACAAATCCGACTGGCACGGTTTTTAAGCAACCTCGACGCGCGGATTGTCGCGGCGGCAGGTATTATCGATCGCTATAGCATTCAGATGACCACAACTCAGGGACTCACCCAACTGCTCAAAAGTCCCGTATTAGAGTTTATCTCTACCCTCACCACCGGATCGCCAGCACTGGCGCAATTGCTGGTCGCCCAGATTCCCATCGAGCAGTTACCTGTAGTCATCGGTAAATTGCAAATGGCGTACGACTTGCACTCACTATTAAATACCAGCCAGTCAAGATCGATAAACTTCGATCTGCTGGCACTATGGCCGTTATTACTAGATAGCTCCGCCGCACCCAACAAAAATGCCTATGCTTTCGGTCATGCGCTGCTAGAATACTGGACGCAATCGCTGACAGCCCAGCAATTGCGATCGCGATTTGACTACTATCTAAAATCAAATATCTAGGTCTAACTATTGCTGCAACTGGGTTTGAGTAGGTAGTCGAGATCGATTTTAATTTAATTTTGCTAAGTTTCGGGAAAGCCAGATGAGGGATATGTAGTTATAGATACGAACGCAACAGACACAAACTACACCGACAGTTAAAACCGGAAAAACTCAGATTAAAGTTGAAATTAAATCTCGAACTTTTCCGAAATTAACCCTCCAAGATTTGTAGTCTCAAGCATCAGTAAATCGCTAACTCACCCACTCATTTAGGAATCGCTATCATGAACTTCAAATCTATCCTCGTTGTCGGTTTAGGCGTAGCTACTATCGGTTTTTCACTTCCCGCTCATGCTGATACTGCAACTGTCGGCGTTATCCGTCAAACTTCGGTGGTAACTGGTGTTGCTAACGATACCGTCCAAGGTAGTTACACTAACATCAACAACAGCAAATTCGGTCGCACTGGTGCGGGTGATACTGGTACTTCGATCTCTGTAGACCAAGCTACTGACGTTCAAGGTAAATTCAACCGGACTGGTCAAATTAGCGAAACCAATGTTGATAATTCCCAGCGTAATACTGCTAGCCCTCGCTTCAAACGCAACTAAATCTTACTGGTGCGGTTGTGATTCAAGTCTCAAACAACCGCGACTGCACTTAATTTCTCAATTTTAGATACTTACTCACTCACTTATCGGCATTTTAATCATGAACGTTAAATCTCTTTTGGTTATCGGTTTAGGTTTGGCTACTGTTGGTTTTTCGCTTCCCGCTCATGCCGATACTGCAACAGTTGTTAAAACCATTCAAACTTCGGTGGTGACTGGTGTAGGTAACGATACCTTACAAGGTAGTTCCACTAACATCGATAACAGCAAATTCGGTCGCACTGGTACTAGTAATACTGGTACTTCGATCGTCACCGACCAAGCCACTGATGTCCAAGGTCGCGATAACCGGACTATTCAAATCGGCGAAACCAATGTCGATAACTCCGAACGTGGTCGCTTCAGACGCTAAATCTTACTGGTAGCGAGATTTAATTTTTCAACTCGCTGCTGAGTAATTTAGGATTGTTACTTAGATTCGCTCTCTTACTGCATATAGTAAGGGGGCGAATTAGCTATGGTGGCAAATGTTTTATTCGGCGATTATTGAAGTTCTGGCGATCGGAATCGGTGGATGGTTGCCAAATCGTTATATATTAGTTGACACTCCTCGGCGTAAATGCGGGAAGATTCTTGGCTTAACAGAACCACCAAGATCGGATTTTAGCTTAAATTATTGTGGTGATTTCTTACATCTATGAATAGATGGCAGCATGTTAGCTTAGTTTCAGTTGCGTTGCTCTTGGTAACCAGTTGTCAAAGTAGTAATAATTCGCCCACGGCTACCGCCAGTGGTGATGACGGGACGATTACTGTCGGGACGACGCAACAACCGCGTACTCTCGATCCTGCGGATGCGTATGAATTGAGATCGATCGCGTTGATTCGGAATTTGAGCGACAGGTTATATACTTACGATCCTGGTAGCACCGAAATTAAACCGCAGTTAGCCACCGCATTACCCCAAGTTAGTGCCGATAGTTTGAGTTATACGATTCCCATTCGTCAGGGGGTGGTATTTCACGATGGTACGACATTTGATGCCGCTGCGATGGCGTTCTCCTTACAACGCTTCATTCAAAATAAGGGCAAACCCTCATTTCTATTATCCGAACGGGTAGAGTCGGTGAAAGCAACGTCCGCATACGAGCTGACGATTAAGCTTAAAAAACCATTT
Source organism: Chamaesiphon sp. GL140_3_metabinner_50 (assembly GCF_025361915.1). GTDB lineage: Bacteria > Cyanobacteriota > Cyanobacteriia > Cyanobacteriales > Chamaesiphonaceae > Chamaesiphon. The sequence continues at coordinate 4,875 of NZ_JANYJC010000078.1, read as the reverse complement.
GCAGCATTCCCATCAATGTTAGCCTTCCCCGGTACTTGTGCAGTGTCGCCTAAGGCGTACGAGATTGCCGAAGGTAAATTTAAAGCAACTAGTTTTGTCGGTACAGGGCCGTACGTACTTAAAGAATATGGTACCGATCGGGTAAAATTGGTAGCATTCGATCGGTATTGGGGTGCCAAACCGCTCAATCGCAGCGTGAATATCCAAATTTTCTCGAATAACTCCGCCAACCTCTATAATTCATTCCGAACTGGCGCGGTAGATGTCGCCTTTCAATCTTTGGAGCCAGATCAGGTAAAAAGCCTTGAAGAAGGAGCTAAAGCCGGAAACTGGCAATCGATCGCGATCGATGGTAGCGTAACTAGTTATCTAATCCTCAATGTCCTCCAAAAGCCCCTCGATAACCCTCTAGTCCGTCAAGCACTCGCGGCGTTAGTCGATCGACCCACCATCAACGAACGCATCTTATACGGGCAGGGCAAGCCCTTATACAGCATCGTGCCCAGTACCTTTAGCGTCTCTCAACCTGGGTTTAAAAATGCCTACGGAGATGGCAATATTGCCAAAGCCAAACAACTCCTCACTCAAGCCGGATTTTCGCCCCAGAACCCCGCAAAAATTCAAATCTGGTACCCCTCCGGCTCCACACCGCGCCGTCTGACTGCGGGCTTTCTACGTGCCTATGCTCGGCAAAAATTGGGCGGGATGCTCGAACTCGAACCCAATACGATCGAATCGGCATCTTTCTTTAAATATGCCAGCAAAAATATCTATCCCGCCACCCTGCAAGACTGGTATCCCGACTTTCTCGATCCCGATAACTTCGTGCAACCCTTCCTCGAATGTCCGAAAGGTACGGCGGCTACAGGCTGTAAAGCAGGCGGCTCTCAAACGCAAGGATCGTTCTATTATAGCGATCGAATGAACCAACTCATTGCCGCCCAAGGCAAAGAATCAGATCCTGCTAAACGCCAACAAATCTACGCCGATATTCAAAACCAACTCATTCAAGATGTCCCGCTCATTCCCCTCTGGCAAACTAAAGATTTTGTCTTCGCTAAAAAAGGCATGAGCGGCATCAATATCGATCCGCTTCAGAATTTGTTGTATTCGGGAATGAAGAAGTAGGGGATAGGGAATAGGCGATAGGAAATAGATTAATATTTCAATCTATTAATAAAAAGTACAAATTTTTATTCAGTAATACATTTTTATCCATTCTAATAATTATCTAAACCCATAACCCCTAACCTCTAACCTCTATCCTCTAACCCCTATCCCATATCCCCTATCCCCTAGATCATGTCACGATCGAAAAACCTCCAATACTACCTAACCGCCCGATTATTGCTGGCTCCACTGATGTTGTGGACGATCTTTACGATCGTCTTCTTTCTGCTCAAAGCCACACCTGGAGATCCGGCAGATGCTTTTTTAGGTAACCGCGCCTCAGATGAAAGTAAGGCTGAATTGCGAAAACAATTAGGGTTGGACAAACCACTTTATTTTCAATATTTTCGATACTTATGGCACGCACTCCAAGGCGATTTAGGAAAATCGATTACGAGTTCTGGTGAAGCCGTTGTTAAAATCATTCACGATAATTTCCCCGCCACTTTAGAACTCGCAGTTGGCAGTATGTTAGTGGCTTTTATCGTCGGGGTTTCTGTAGGAACGATTTCTGCCGCTCGTCCCGGCACATTTACCGAACTTGGGGGCAGATTATTTGGGATAGTTAGTTATTCTTTACCGATTTTTTGGGTGGGGATGCTATTGCAATTAATTTTCGCCGTCCAGTTAAAGATCTTCCCCCTCGGTGGGAGATTCCCGGCTAATTTAACCCCACCCAAACCGATTACCGGATTATACACGATCGATAGTTTATTACACTTCGACTTAGCCAGCTTTTTTGTCTCGCTCCATCATTTAGCATTACCATGTTTGACGCTGGGAATCTTATTAAGCGGCATTTTTGAACGCATCGTGCGCGTCAATCTCAAGCAAAGTATGAAAGCTGAATATGTTGAAGCTGCTAGAGCTAGAGGTATTCCCGAAAATACCATTCTCATTTCCCACGCACTCAAAAATGTGATGATTCCGGTAGTTACCGTCTTGGGTTTGACTACTGCATCCCTGCTGGGTGGTGCCGTACTGACTGAGGTAACGTTTTCTTGGCCGGGATTAGCAAGTAAACTCTACGAAGCCATCTCCAATCGCGATTATCCCACAGTCCAGGGCATCATGATCTTTTTCGCCGCGATCGTAGTGATTGCCAGTATTTTCATCGATCTCATCAACGCCTGGATCGATCCGCGCATTAAATATTAGGCTTTAGGCTTTAGGCTTTAGTTGTTGGAAATGGGTTTCAGGTTTTAAGCATTCCTTACTTCTTCTTACTTCTTACTCCTTAGTCCTTACTACTTACTTCTTACTCCCTAGTTCCCTCGATCTTGGCTAATTGCTGCGGTGCGGCAATTTCGGTAAATAATGTGCGTGCATAAAGGTTCCAGTCTGTCTGATTGAGATCGAGATCTCCCGCTTGCTGCGATGTCAATTCGGCTTGATAATAGGCTTCGGCGAGATCGCATTTAGCACCGAGTTTATCGAGAATTTCAATCGCCTGGAGATGTGTAGAGCGTGCGATATCTAAGCGTCCCTGTAGTCGATAGAGTTGCGCCAAGCTGGTGAGGGTTCTACCTTGGGTTTGCAGGTAGTTTCCAGTTAGACAGAAGGTGAGGGTTTGCTGATAAACCAGTTCCGCGCGATCGAAATCGCCTAAATTAGTATAAGTTTGCCCGATCTTTTGCAGAAAATAAGCACTGCTTCCCGTCCATTTTTGGTGGAAATTGAGGGTTTCAATTTGGGCGAGTAGTTGTCTGGAATAGTCGAAATTATTGAGGTAAGATTGAACTAATGCTTGGCAGACGATCGCTTTTTGCGCCCATCGATCGCGCATAGTATTACTTGCCATATTAATTACTCGATCGAATATCTCACTCGCCTCATTAAGCTCCCACAAATCGATATGATATAACCCGACGCTTAATAATGAATCAATCTGTAAAATATGCAAGCAGTGAGTCGGATGAGATCGATCGGCTGGGTCGATCCGAGCTAAACTTATAGACGTATAATCGATCGCCTGTTGCTGAATCTCGATCGCCTCGCGGACTCGTCCGACAATCCAATACAAATCGCCGAGAATGTTTGCGAGTTCAGCAGATTGACGATCGCCATGTAGAGCGGATATTATTTGAGTAATTGCAGTTAAAACAGGCTGAATTGCACCCATACGATACAAGTTACTTGCTAATGGCAAAAACTGTCCCCACTGATTATCGCGTGGCTGTAATAACACTCGTGCTGCTTGATAAAAATCATCAATTTCTAAATAGTGATAGTATGCCTCTAATGCGGTCATTGCCGTAGTAATATCTGTAATTCTCGTGACAGCCTCTGTCCAATAATTAGCCGCAGCCTGATGAGTTTTTAGCCAATCGTCAGTATGCTGCAATCTGGCGATCGCTTCAGCTCTAATAGCTGGGTGCAGCCAATAGCGACCGGAACTAAATTCAATTAACGAGCGATTTTTAAGTGAATTAACAACGATCGATCTCCGCTCTGGTTCGATATCCCATAATAGGCATAATAGGGCATCAATATTCACTCGGCTCAAATCTTGATAGCGATAACATCCCGCCCGACAGAGTAATTGATATGCACAGTTGTCTAACGATTGCAAGCGATCGAGTTGATTGCTTATTAATTGTTTTAATCCAGTTTCAATCGATATATTTTCTCGATCTGTTGCTAAATAAGTCTGAATGTCGCTTTCAAAATCAGTATGAATATTACCAGCAATAATTTCCATCGCTTTGGCATTACCGCCATATTGATGATGTAAAGGCTCTATCTCACCAACCGTCGTCGCAATCTGACGATAATTAAAATAAATTTGCCAGCTATTGACATCCAAGCCAGACAGCCGATAATGAATTAAATTGAGATCGATTTCGCACAATCGATCGCGACTGGTAATTAAAGTAACTCCCGGTAACTGGCGATCGGTCAATACGCGCAGTAGCTCTACATAATTACGTTGAGAAGCAACAATTTTACCTTCACCATCTAGTGCTGGTTCTAAATTATCGATTAAAATTCCCACTTTGCGCGTACTTAATTGCCGCTTCAATCTCAGTAAAGCTACCCCAAAATCTCGCCCCGGATCTGTTTTTAAATCTTGCCCCAACCACTCCTCTACCACGATCTCCGCTGGCGTAATTTGAGCCGTCTCTTTTGCCATCGACAACTCTAAAATTAGATCGCAGCCACAGGTTTTTAAATACTCCTGTGCCAGCAACGTTTTCCCGACACCACCTTCCCCCTGAATCACAATTGTGCGCTGCCCCTGCTGGATAAATTCATCCAATTTAGCAATCGCCCCTTCCCGACCGATAAACCGAAAAGTGCGTTCTTGGGGTTTCCCCAAGTAAAGCACCTTTTCATGGTAATTAACAATCGACTGTGGTTGCCCGATCGACTCCATCGCCTGACGACGATGTAAAATCGACTTGAGGTTATTTTTAGTTACCCGCTCCCCCAACAGTTGCGATAATAATTGCCACAACGCCGCCGCAATATCTTTAACATGCCCTTCCGTGCAATGATATTCTGTGGCAATCTCGATATACTTTTGCCCTATTAATACCCGATCGATAATCAACACCTGAAGATCGTTAAGGTGCCTACCTGTCTGCATGGCAAGTAATCGATCGATCCAAGTTATGGCAATGTTAGCATTCATCGGGAGATGGGGGAGCGGGGAGTAAGGAGTAAGGAGTAAGGAGTAAGGAGCTAGACTTCGTTTTGAGATCC
>NZ_JANYJC010000071.1 GCF_025361915.1 Chamaesiphon sp. GL140_3_metabinner_50 | reverse complement strand
TTTAAGCTGAGACTCGATCGATCGAATCGTCGCTTGCCAATCGTAACTTTCGAGCAGGGCTAAATTTTCGACAGCCACCGCACAAGCCAATGGATTCGCCATAAAAGTCGGGCCGTGCATAAATACTCCTGCTTCACCTGCGGCAAAACTGGCACTAATTTCCCGCGTCGTCAGCGTCGCAGCCAGAGACATAAAGCCCCCAGACAGAGCCTTCCCCACGCATAAAATATCTGGACAGATTCCCGCATGTTCGCTGGCAAACATTTTGCCCGTGCGACCAAAACCAGTAGCAATCTCATCTAAAATCAGCAAGACATCGTACCGTTCGCATAATGCCTTAGCTTGACGCACGTATTCTGGATGATAAAAGCGCATCCCCCCAGCATTTTGCACCACTGGCTCAAAAATCGCCGCTGCAATGCGATCGTGATGAGCTGCTAGCAAGGCTGCAAAACTCTCAATATCCCGCTCTTGCCAATTATCATCGAAGGTAATCTGTGGTGCCTCGGCGAAATATTGCTGAGTCACCAGATTGCGAAACAGATGGTGCATTCCATTCACCGGATCGCAAACTGACATGGCGGCAAAGGTATCCCCATGATAGCCATTTCGCAGAGTGAGAAAACCTTGCTTCTGGGGCAAGCAACGATTGTACCAATATTGCACCGCCATCTTCATCGCAACCTCAACCGCAACCGAGCCAGAATCACAGAAAAATACCTGCTGGAGTGCTGCGGGTGTAAGATCGATTAACTTCCGAGTCAAATCCACGGCTGGCTGGTGAGTCAAACCGCCAAACATGATATGCGACATCCGATCGATCTGAGCGTGAGCGGCTTGGTTTAAGCGAGGATGGTTATAGCCATGAATACAAGTCCACCACGACGAGATCCCGTCGATTAGCGATCGACCATCCATTAACTGAATATATACGCCTTGTGCGGATGCTACGGGAAATACTGGTTGCAGATTCGGCATAGCTGCATACGGATGCCAAACATGCAAGCGATCGAAATCGAGGAGTTGCTGTAAAGATTGCATAGAGAAGTGTGCAGGCTGGTACTAACGCAAGTTGCTAGTGTGGGGAGTGTGGGGGGTGTGGGGAGTGTGAATTAGTGAGTTGCCCAGATCTACCCACCCCGTCGCTGCGCGCCACCCCTGTCTTGAAAAGGTGCTTTACTTGGGGAAACAAGCGACGTTTGTGGGGGAAGCTTCCCCCACAAAGCTCGCGCCCCAAGAACGCACTTTTCGCTCCAAGGAGGGGATTTTAATAGTTTCAGCTAAAACCTAAAACCTAAAACCTAAAGCCTAAAACCCAAAACCTATCTTACTACCCATTTCCAGAGTGGATGAGAACTACCTTGCTTGCGAATTTGACAAACTTTAGCGATTAATTGCTGGCGTTCTTTGTTTGGTAAGCCCCAAATTAAGTTTCGACTTTGCCAGCATAAAGTACCCGTCATCATGCCCACGCATAGGCACAAGCCAAACGCCGGAAGCGGCTGAAATACGAGTCCGTATTTGACTGCTGCCCAGGTAAAATATTCTTGAACCAGACTAATCGGGTAACGTAATTCCCACAGGCTATAAGTACCGACAGTCAGCCATAATAAGCCAATTACGCTCCATCGCCAATAGACAGTCAGACGATAGAGATTATCGATTTGGTTTTTAAAAACTGGGTCGAGTTCGACTTCGGGATCTAATTCAGATCCCGAATCTTGAGATGGATTCGCTCTAGACATATGTTATCAATTTTTCACCGTTCTAACTCGATCGGCTCGACAATTTTAAAATTGCGCCGCCACTAAGCTAGCAAAAGATCCCTAAACTCTAAATTGATTTTCAGGTAACAACAGTTAAGATTCAGAACTAACTGTTGTTGGTTTGGGGGTATCTGGATGATTTGCGCGCCACCAACCAAAGAGAGTACTAGCGATGAAGATGCTCGAATACGCTCCAGCCGTAAAGCCGACAATTAAGCACAGGGCAAAATTCTTGAGCGTTTCGCCACCGAATAAGTAGATCGAGAATAAGGTGAGCAGAACTGTCAGAGTGGTATTGATCGATCGAGACATCGTTTGGTTGACGGCATCGTCTACAATTTTATCGATCGGTTGGTCGGGATTGATGCTAATAACTTCGCGAATTCGATCGTAAATTACCACAGTATCGTTAACAGAAAAACCGATAATTGTCAAGATTGCCACGACAAATAAACTGTCGATTTCGATACCTCTCACTAAACCTAAAATTGAAAAAATTCCGGTGGTAATAAATACATCGTGGAACAGGGCAACAAAGGCAAAGAAAGCATAGTCAAATCTAAATCGGAAAGTTAGATACAACAAAATTAATCCAAACGACAAGAAGATCGCAATCAGACCATTTTGAAATAGTTCTTCTCCGAGTGTCGCCCCAACTTTTAAAACATTGCGGCGGTCGGGGTCGAGCTTGCCAATTTTACTATTAAGAGCGGCTTCTAACTTATCGATCGCATCTGTTTCGAGGTATTTAGTGGCGATCGATAATCCGGTAAAATCTTTACCAGCTAATTGAATGATCGCATCGGAAATTCCTTGGTTTTTGACTAATTCACGAACCGCAACGATATCGATCGGTTTACAATTATTAACAACCTTGCAATCTAGTCCATACTCTAGTTTTGAGCCACCTGTAAAGTCTAATCCTCTCAGTAAAGGCGATCCAATTTTGGGATTCGTCCACGACAAAATCATCGAGGTAATTCCTGCTAAGATGACCACACTGGATAATAACCACCACCATTTACGTTGTTTGGTAACACTGAATTTTTTCATAGGGAATAGGGGATGGGAGTACGGAGTAAGGAGTAAGGAGTAAGAAGTAAAGAGTAAGAAGTAAAGAGTAAGAAGTAAAGAGTAAGAAGTAAGAAGTGTGGGGCGTGTTCGTATTTCCTTTTCGCTATTCACTACCCACTATTCACTTTGACAACTAAGAACTACTAATTTACTTAGTTGCTAAATTAGGTATATTTGGTGCAAATAGTTGAGTTTTTTTACGTAAGATGGGAAAACCCAATACTAATAACAGCAATAGCGTGCGAGTACAGGTGAGCGAGGTAAATAAACTTAGTGCCACCCCGACGGCGAGTGTAACAGCGTATCCTTTCACCAATCCCGAACCGAGGAAAAATAACGCACCGCAGGAAATTAAGGTCGTCACATGACTGTCTAAAATACTATCAAAAGCCCTGTGGAAGCCAGCCTCGACGGATTTATACAGCGTTTTGCCGTCACGCAATTCTTCGCGAGTGCGCTCGAAGATCAACACGTTGGCATCTACCGCCATCCCGATACTCAGAATAAATCCGGCAATCCCAGGAAGGGTCAAAGTTACATCTAAAATATTAAAAGCGGCTAACGATAATAGTGAGTAGATAACCAGTGCAATATCGGCAACGATTCCAGGTAATCGGTAATAGACACCCATGAAAACCGCAACTAAGGCCAATCCGCCCAACCCAGCGTAGATACTGCTCTGAATGCTGTCGCGCCCCAACGTTGCACCGACAGTCCGGTTCTCGACGATTTTGACGGGCACTGGGAGCGAACCGCCGCGTAGTTGAACTGCTAAATCGGTAGCTTTTTCTGTTGTAAAGTTACCTGTAATTACTGCTTTACCGCCAGTAATCCCTGTGGCTGCAAAATCAGCTTTGACTGTTGGAGTACTGATGGGATCTCGATCGAGAAATACGCCGATCGAGCGACCCGTTCCTGCTAAATTTTTAGTAAGGTTGGCAAAAGCATCGCCACCAGCACCATCAAATTCGAGCGCGACTTCCCAGCCGCCAGATCCGACTGGCTGAGGGCTGGCATATTTGAGGCGTTTACCACCGATAGCAACTGGGCCGAATAATTTACCGATCTCAGCCTGTTGTTTCTCGATGATGGCTTGATTTTCGGCGATTGCGGCTTTATCTGTAGATTTAGCTTTTTTAAAGGCTTCTTGCTTTTGTTTGGCTGCTTCTAGTACGGTTAACTCTGCACCTAATTGTCCTTCCGTTCCAGCTTTTTGTTCGCGGAATTCTAGCTGTGCGGTTCCACCTAATACTCTTTCTGCTTGCTGAGGATCGTTGACACCAGGTAACTGAACTAAAATTTTATTACCACTAGCAGATTGAATTAAAGCTTCGGCTACGCCCAAACCATTAATCCGATTTTCGATAACTTTTTTAACGGCTTCCAAATCGGATTGGGTAATTACTGGATGCTCTTTAGTTGCTTCAATCTGAATAGTCAGTTGCGAACCGCCTTGTAAATCTAATCCCAAGCGCATTGGCTTGTTGACTAGCAGGGTAATCGCAGCGATGACTAGGACTATAATTAAGCCTAAAATAACTCGCTGTTTTTGCATAATAAGTTTAAATTAGTTATTTCCAATAATCGGGGGGGACGGTTAACTTTTGCGAACTTTGGCTTTATTTAGGCTTAATTGTCCGATTTTCGATAACTTCGACAGGAACTGGTAACGAACCACTACGAAGTTGAATCGCTAGATCGTTGGCAGTTTCAGTAGTAAAATTACCTGTAATTACGGCTTTGCCGCCAGTAATTCCGGTAGCTGCGAACGTAGCACTGACCGTGGGGGTACTAATGGGGTCATTATCGATGAAGACACCGATCGAGCGACCAGTTCCTGCTAAGTTTTTAGTGAGATTGGCAAAAGCTTCACTACCAACATCATCAAATTCGATCGCAATTTCCCAGCCGCCAGCACCTACAGGTTGTGGGGCAGCATCTCTAAGATTCCCACCAGAAAGTGCAGCTTTACTAAATAGTTTACCAATCTCAGTATATTGCTGCTCGATCGTGGCTTGATTTTCCAAAATGGCTTGTTTGTCTGGAGCTTGAGACTGTTTGAGGATGGTTCGCTGCTCTTTGGCGGCATTCAGTACCGCCAGCTCTGCACCCAGTTGTCCGTCTGTTCCAACTTTTTGTTCGCGAAATTCGAGTCGAGCGGTACCACCTAGAATTCGCTGCGCCTGTCGAGCATCCTTAACACCTGGTAGTTGGACTAAAATGCGATTGTTATCGATCGATTTAACGTCAGCACCCCTCACGCCTAAGCTATTAACCCGCCCTTCAATTACCCTCCGAACCTGAGTTCGATCTGCCTCAGAGATTTGCGGATGCTGCTTAGTAGGCTTGAGCTGCATCGTCAGTTCCACTCCACCTTGACGATCTAGACTAGACCCATCCAGATTACAACTTGTAGATGCGATCGCAATTAGTGGCAGGATAATAAGGTAAGGAATAACAAGCTGTGTTCGCACGGTAAATTTAGAAATTTAATTATCTTTAAATTTAGTTGGGAGTTAGGAGTGGCATCATGCGATCGCAATCTTCCGCTCCCATCCCAAATTGGTGCTACAGTTTGCCATCAACCATTTTTTCGATCGCTTCAGCAATCTGGGGCGGCTGAATAATCGTTAGGTATTCTAACTTTCCATTATAAGGAGTCGGAATATCTTGTGACGACATCCGCAAGACAGGTGCGTCTAACTCATCAAAGAAATGGTCGCTAATCGAGGCGACTAGTTCAGCACCAATCCCGCCAGTCCGCATACATTCTTCGACGATAATGACTTTATGCGTCTTTTTAATCGATGCCCCAATTGTCTCCAAATCTAGAGGTTTGAGCGAAATTAGATCGATAATTTCCGGATCGTAATCTTTCCCGGCTGCTTCTAAGAGTTTCACGGCTTGGGTGCAGTGGTGGCGCATTCGCGAGTAAGTCAGCACCGTCACATCTTCACCAGGGCGCACAATTTCGGCTTTATCGAGGGGGAGTAAATACTCTTCATCGGGTAGATCTTCTTTGAGGTTGTAGAGTAACACATGCTCGAAGAATAACACCGGATTTTCGTCTCTAATTGCGGCTTTGAGCAATCCCTTCGCATTGCGAGGAGTCGAACAAGCCACAATTTTCAAACCAGGAACGGCTTGGAAGTAGGCTTCCAGACGTTGGGAATGTTCCGCACCCAATTGCCTGCCCACACCACCAGGGCCGCGAATGACCAAGGGAATTGTAAAATTACCACCAGAGGTGTAGCGCAACATTCCTGCATTATTAGAAATCTGGTTGAAGGCTAAGAGCAAAAAGCCCATGTTCATCCCTTCAATAATCGGGCGCAACCCTGTCATAGCAGAACCGATCGCCATTCCCACAAAACTATTTTCGGCGATCGGCGTATCGAGAATCCGCATTTCTCCATATTTCTTATAGAGATCTTTGGTGACTTTGTACGAACCGCCGTAGTGTCCGACATCTTCACCCATCACATATACCGCTGAATCCCGCGCCATCTCTTCATCGATCGCAGCTCGGAGGGCATTAAAAAATAGAGTTTCTGCCATGCTAGGTTTACAACACTTAAATTTCTCAGATCTCACTCTAACAGAATCCGGATCGCTGGGGTGAGATCGTTAACCTGTAGGGGCAGGTTTATGCGATTAATCCAAACCTGAAATCAACCTCCGTACAAACCTGCCCAACCCCACCAGAAGGTTAACTGTGGGTGAGGGCGGGTTTGTCCGAATGTTATCGTCACAGCGGAGATTTTTAGCATAAACCCGCCCCTACATCTTTGATTCAAAACGAGCATTGAGTCAGGTTTTAAAATCCAAAATGGCATGACAACAACTGTATGCTAGGGAAAACCGGACGAATTTAGCCCTAATTCCGATCGAGGACTGTCCTGATTTGGGGATAGCGGTAGTGTATATTCAAACAAAGATGAAGATTAGACCAGTTAAAGTGCATTACCTGGGGTTGCTATATCGACCAATATCTAAATCAAATTGAGAGTGAGTGCCAAACGTGGAAGATCGATTGCCGTTATTAATCCAAAAACAACTCGATGCAATAATTCGGCGACATCCGCCCCTATTTCCGTGGGAAACGAAACTGGAAGAGTATGAGACAAACGAGGATGAATCTGGGCACCCTAAACCTAGTATCCCAACTCCGTCGCCCGAACCTAATAGCGATAGCTAGTAGCTAGTGGGTGGAGTCCACTATCGTTCACCTTGCTATTATGCCCACATTTGCCCGACAACAACCAAATTCGCTGCTGGCGAAAATTCAGCACCAGATGGCAAAGATGCCCAAAGCTGCACCAGAGGACTCGTTGCTGTTACGGGTGCTGGTACAGTCGATGGTAGTAGTGGGAATTATTGCCACCGATGTCGCTGCTGAGACTCAGATGAGTTTATGGGCGATTCCCTTGAGTATTGCTGGATCTGCTTGGAGCTGGTACCATCGTCGCGGTCATAATATTGGGGCTAAATTTGGTTTAGCATTGGCGATGTTAGGGGCGTTGGGTTATTTTGTCGCCAATCTGGTGGGGAGTCTCAACGATACGCGGCTGGTACTGGCCGAATTATTGGTGCAAATGCAGGTAATTCACACCTTCGATCTACCGCGCCGTAAGGATTTGGGCTACTCGATGACGATCGGTTTAATTTTAATTAGCGTCGCAGGTACTCTGAGTCAGACATTGACATTTGCACCGCTACTACTATTATTTTTGACGATCGCAATTCCGGTATTATTTCTCGACTATCGATCGCGTCTCGATCTTAGCCCGTTGACGATCTCGAATCCGAATCAGATTGCCAAGATTGGGTTACCTTGGCGAAAGTTGGCGCAATTATTGGGCGTAGTCTTGGGCATTGGGTTGGTGAGTTTTGCGCTGATGCCGCGTTTTCCAGGCTATCAGGGTTCGCTCCCCGTCAGCGCGCCGATTAAATACGAACAAAAGAAGTTTGATGTGAGGGGTATTAATAATCCTGGCTATCAGCGTAAGGGGAAAGGGGGCAACGGCACGGGAGATTTGCAAATCGATGGCAAAGGGGGCGATGGTAGAGGCGACGGTAAGCTCGACGATACTTTTTACTATGGTTTTAACTCGCAGATCGACCAAAATTTGCGGGGGGTCATGAAGCCCAAATTAGTCATGCGGGTGCGTTCTCAAGCTCCAGGCTTTTGGCGCGCTCTGGCATTCGATCGGTATACTGGCAAAGGCTGGGAAATTTCTCGCAACGATAAAACCCGCAAAGTGCGTCGCCCAGAATGGGAATATAAATTTACGCTCGGTTATCCACCCCAAAATATTAAAACCAAGCAAATCATTCAAAGTTATACCGCTTTAGAAGATTTACCCAATATCATTCCAGGGATGTCGGCGATTGGCGAGCTATATTTTCCCACCTCAGAAATTGCGATGGATTTAGAAGGCACGATCCGATCTCCGATCGGTTTACAGCCCGGATTGACTTATACTGTCGTATCGCACGTACCATATCGCGATCGCGAATTACTCGATGCAGCCAGTACCCAATATCCTCAAGATATCATCGACCATTATCTGCAAATTCCCGACTCGATCGCCCCTAAACTCCAAAAGTATACCCAAGAGCTAGTCGATCGATCTTCCCAACAGCAAGTCGGCAAAAATAGCCCCGCCTTAACATCCACCTACGCTAAATCCCTCTACCTCGCCCAATATCTCAAACAACATTATCGCCTCCCCGCCGACCCAATGGCACTCGATCGGATTCCAGAGGGCGAAGATTTAGCCAACTGGTTCCTGTTCCGGTGCGAGGGCAAATCGACTAGTTGCCAAACTGGGGGCTATGCCGACCATTTTGTCACCACCTACACAATGATGTTACGATCGATCGGGATTCCCGCCCGATTAGTCGTCGGCTTCGATCCTGGTACATTCAATCCCTTCACCGGATTTTACGAGGTTTCCAATACCGACGCACACGCCCTCACAGAGGTCTATTTCCCCAATTATGGATGGTTTGCCTTCGATCCGATTCCAGGGCACCCCTTGACCCCGCCAGGTGCCGATGAAGACCAAACTTTTGGCGCACTCCAACAAATTTGGAACTGGGTAGCGAGTTGGCTACCATCGCCAGTCACTGCTTGGTTAGC
>NZ_JANYJC010000059.1 GCF_025361915.1 Chamaesiphon sp. GL140_3_metabinner_50 | reverse complement strand
TTGCGAACCTTTACTGGTTTTCTGGACTTCGATTCGAGTTTGAAATGCTTCGCGGAATTGAGGCATGTGAGTTACGGTTAGGATACAGGCGAAATCGCTAGAAATAGCATTAATCGCCGAAATCAATCGATCGCAACCTTCACGATCTTGGGTGCCAAATCCTTCATCGACAATTAACATTTGGAGAGGTGTCCCCGCTCGGTTTGAGAGCAGTTTTGCTAATGCGAGGCGGATCGAAAAGTCAATCCGAAAAGATTCGCCACCGGAGTAAGTTTCGTAGGCTCTGGTACCATTAGCATCGCCGATAACGATGTCTAAGGTATCGATATATTTAGCACTTTTAATGCTGGCTTTTTTAGTCCGACTGCTTTTGGTAGCTTTTTGAGTGATAAATTGAACGTGAAACTGGTTGTTGCTTAGTTTGGATAAAATTTGATTGCTTTCTGCTTCTAGTTGGGGTAAAATATTTTCAATAACTAGAGCTTGAATGCCATTTTTACCGAAAGCTTTACCGAGTTCGTCGTAAATCTTTTGCTGTTTTTTATAGTTATCGAGCTGCTGGTGTTGCGATCGCAGTTGTTCTTTAATATCGTTGAGTTGAGTGATTTGCCGATCGAGGCTGCCCAGATTTGAGAGTTGGTTATCTAAAATTTGGCGGCGTGCGGCTAGCTGTTGCTCTACGGCTAATATGCGTTCATCGTTATCGGGTATTTTGGCAACTTCTAAGCTAATTCGCTCGATTTCTAGTTGCGATTTTTGGCGATCGGTTGTACTCTGAAGTTCGTTGGCTTGTAAGATTTTAATGCGCTCTAGTAGCTGAGGCTGGGTTTGTTTGGCTTGTTGAACTTCTTGATACTGAAGTTGAATCGATTGAGATTGACGTAAGTTGTTAGTAACTTGCTGGTGATAGTTGCGATCGTAGTTAAGTTCGGCAATTTGTTTGTCTATAGCTTGCAGCTCGATTTGTAAATCAGAACTAGTTTGGAGTTGAGTTATTTCTGTTTCTATTTTAACTGTTTCGCAGACTAACTGCTGTTTTTGTGCGACTAATTGGATTTGCTTGCGATCGGCATCTTTAATTTTCTCTTGCTTAATTTCAACCCATCGCAATTTATCGACATCGCCTCTGGCTAAAGCGTGGCTTTGTTCGCTGTAGCTAGTTGCGGTTATTTTGGCAATTAAATCTTGCAATTGTAATTGTAACTCTGCTGCATAACTCTTTGATTCGATTGCGAGTTCTATTTGCAACTTTTCGGTAGCTATTTCCTGAAGACTTATTTCGAGTTTAGCAATCGAATCTAATTGCGCTTGCAATTTTCCTCGTTGTTCTCGCAGATTATCTAAACCAGCCAAATCGCGATTTAACTGCTTATATTCAGTCGATAAATTTTCCTTCTCTTTTACATATCGCGCGTGTTCTTCTTGAGTTGCTGAAATCTGCTGCTCGATTTGCTCTCGCTCATTTTTGGCACTAGTTAATACGTGTTCCCAATGGCTTTCATCTAAAGGTCGATCGCACAACGGACAACTAGCGTCGGGAATTTCTAATAAAGATAACTTGCGATCGAGTTCGGTTAGTTGCCGCTGATAATTACGAATGTCAGCTTCTAACCTTTGAATATTTTCTTTTTTATTTAAACCTTTTTCTTCAACTCGCTTTTGATAAACTTTTTTGCGATCTAATTCGGCAATATTGTTATCTAATAACGTCAGTCGATCGACTAATTGTGGTCGTTCTGCTGTTTCGATCGATACTTGGCGTTCGCGGCGAATTAGCTCGGTTAAGTTTGCTTGAATTTTAGCAGTCTGACGATCGAGATCGCCTGTTAATAATACTTGCTGCTGCTGGAGTGGTAAGACTTCGATTTGCAGTCGATCTAATTCTGCTAATTGCTGGCGACATACTTGCAATTGAGCCACGCCTTTAGTTACATCGCCAACGGTTGCTAAAATATCGACTAATTCGCTTTGTTGACGATCGATTAAAGTTAGTTGTGCTTGATTTTGACCTAAAGTTAATTGTAGTGATTGCGTTTGGCTAGCTAATTGCTGACTTATTTTTTGCCGATCGAGTTGAGCTTGCTGGTGTAGATTGAATTGACGGTCTAAGACTTCTAGCTGCCGTTGTAAATCGAGATAGGCTCGATAAGCGATCGAAATCTCATCCGAGCGAATTAGCAGCTCATCCAGGCGATTTTTGTCACTAGTTAAGACTTGAAGATCGGCTTGCACTTGGACGGCAGCTTGAATTAATTCACGATCGCGTTTTTGCTCCCATGCTAACTGTTGCTGCCAAGTTTCTCGCTGTCTGGCGATCGTTTTAAAACCTTCTAATTGCTGCTCTTCATCAGTTTGAAGCTGCTGCAATCGCTCGATCTCTAATTTAACAGCATCGTGCTGCTGCGTAATTACCTCAATTTCATCCAACCGTAACAAATCGGCTGCTAAAGTTTCTGTCAATACCTCGACTTGAACTTTATACTGCTTCGCCGTCTCAGCTGACACCCACCGGCCCCCAATCAATTTCTGCCACCGCGCGATCTCCGGGAACTACGACCTCGCGTGTTTCTCGCGTGACGCGCCGCCGCGC
>NZ_JANYJC010000050.1 GCF_025361915.1 Chamaesiphon sp. GL140_3_metabinner_50 | reverse complement strand
GTTCTGAAAAGCAAAGCCTCGCCTGGGGAGAACGGGGCTTTTAGGGAAGCATGGATCGGGGGATCGCTTGCTTCAGAAGGGTGTGTCTCTCACTAATATCTGAA
Organism: Chamaesiphon sp. GL140_3_metabinner_50; assembly: GCF_025361915.1. Taxonomy (GTDB): domain Bacteria; phylum Cyanobacteriota; class Cyanobacteriia; order Cyanobacteriales; family Chamaesiphonaceae; genus Chamaesiphon. Next base: position 1,928 of record NZ_JANYJC010000050.1, on the reverse strand, counting down.
TCGATCGGGATAAAAAACGTGATTTTCTCACGCTCTAGATGGTGGGCATTGCCCACCCTACTTTACGAATCTACAAATTTTCATTATTTATATAAGCTTATATGTTAACTCCTAATCTGTTTGAAGGCATTCAATATGATAGCGATCCTTTCTGGGTTGTTAAAGAGTTTTTAAATACATTAAGTGGTCATTATTTTTATTGGGGTTTAAATCATGTCACTAACGGTCAAGGTTGCGGAACTGAACATGCTGGATGTGTATTTCCGACTGATGGGAAAGATGAAGATGAAAAAATACATGATGGGGTTTATTGCTACTACTTTGATGATAGCGTTGTAATTTCAGAAGAAGACTTTGGAAATATATTAAAGGTTGCATGTGAAAGGTACATTTTTATTTACCCAAACTGTGTTGATAAAAAACATATTCAAGTAATTATCGACAAAATGAAATAGGTCAGCTCAAAAGTCCCGATAGGGTGGGCATTGCCCACAAATTTAATTATGATTTCTCTAGCCATATAAATATCGTCAATTTCAAACAAACAACAATGGCTTATCTTTTAACGGTGCAAATGCCACCGGATCGAATCGATACAAACTAGCCGGACGACCGCTGCCGCGAGAGGATTTGATACCTGTTTCTTCGAGAAATTTTAGTTTAATCAGTCGGTTCCGAAAGTTAGAGTAATCGGAGAAAGATTCGCCCAAAACGGTGGTATACAATTGGTAAATATCGCTAAGAGTAAAGAGTTCTGGCAATACATCAAATGCGATCGGACTATATTCTAGTTTATTCCGCAGGCGTTGATGTCCGTATTCGATAATTTGACGGTGATCGAAGGCAAGATCGGGTAATTTGTCGATCGGATACCAGGCAATTCCGCCGACTCCGGTGGCAATTAATTCGGCGGCTTCATATCTAACTAGCGCAAAATAACTGACAGATAAATATCGAACGTCATAACTATCTACTGCTTCGCGCGGATCGCGTCCGGGGCCGCCAAAGGTGTATAATTGTTCTAAATAAAGGTTATCAACTTTGATTTTTTCAGAAAGAATGCGATCGGCAGCAGCTTCTAGAGCTTCACCTTTTCTAACTAATGTACCTGGCAAGCACCAGGAACCTAAATAAGGTTCGTCGTGGCGCATTACTAAGAGAATGAGTAGACGATTTTGCTGGGTATCGATCGAGAAGATGACGTTATCTACGCCAACCTTAAAATCGGCAAGCATCTGTTTATTTGAGTTTCGTTCTGTCGCGAGAGTCATTCGGGTTTTGGATTTTGGATTATCGTTATAGATGAATAAATGTTATCTTGCCACTGGTTCTATTTAAGAACATTATTTATCGAGTATAAGTTATGGTTTTGAATATATGTGGCTACGCTGGGAGCTATGCCTTGAATCGAATGACTATTCCGAATTGCCGTAGAAGAAATAGCTGGTGTAGATAAAGGTGCGATCGCAATTTGCGCTCCGAGATCTCTAAGACGTTGGAGATCGGTTGGTTCGATTTTATTACCAGTACGCGGCACGATTAATAATTTTACTCGATCTAATAATTCGCTGGCGCGATACCATTGTGGTAATTGCGTAATTAAATCTGCGCCGACGGTGAGAATAAATTCACTATCGCTCCAAATTTTTTGAGCCGTAATTAAACTTTCAAATGTCCGCCTACTACTCAAACTCCGATAAACTTGGGCGTGTCGATTTACTGGCGGCTCGATTTCTGCTATTAATAACTCTAGCATTTGCGATCGCTGTTCTAGTGATGCGCCATGCTCTTTATATGGGTTATCTGCCGCCCATACTGCCACGAGATCGAATTGCGATGCCAACCAAGTAATTATCTGTTGGTGAGCGATAGTCGGCGGATCGGCACTGGTTCCGAATAGGGCAATTTTCATGGGATTAGCGGTTAGT
>NZ_JANYJC010000324.1 GCF_025361915.1 Chamaesiphon sp. GL140_3_metabinner_50 | reverse complement strand
TTCTGGTAAGCTTGCAGCACGGGAGATCGCGAATTATCAGCCCGCAGTAGCAAAACCACTAGCTACGGCAATTTAGGTAATTTACTTGCCTAATCACTGGGTCGTCCGGTCGGAAAACCCGACCGCGCCGCACTTTTCGTTCCCCGATCCCCTAGTTTAGTCTCTGCAATGTTGCAACTGGAAAAGTCCCTACCGATCGTGACCACAATGATATCGACCGAGGAATCATACGAACTCTGTCGCCAAATAACTGCCCAATATGGCAAAACTTTTTATTTGGCAACAAAATTGATGACAGTCCCCAAACGGCGGGCGATTTGGGCGTTATATGCCTGGTGTCGCAACACCGATGAATTGGTCGATGGTGCCGATGCAGATGAGACTACTCCAGCTACGCTCGATCGCTGGGAAGCTCAACTAGAAGCCATGTTTAGGGGCATCCCCACCGATAAATACGATGTCGCACTAGTCGATACGATTGCTAAATTTCCCGATTTACAGATCCAACCATTTCGGGATATGGTGACCGGACAACGGATGGATCTTCGCAAAAATCGCTACCAGAGTTTTGAAGAATTATCGCTGTACTGCTATCGCGTAGCTGGGACAGTTGGCTTAATGTCTAATGCGATCGTCGGTGTCGATTCGCAGCAATTTACCGCGCCTTGGCATGGTAACAATATTAAGATTCCTACTGAAGAAGCAGTAGCGTTGGGAATTGGCAAACAGTTGACGAATATTTTGCGGGATGTCGGCGAAGATGCCGAGCGGGGACGGATTTATTTACCGCTCGATGAGTTGGCTTTATTTGGCTACACCGAGCAGGATCTGATGAATCGGGTGGTTAATGACAATTGGCGGGCGTTGATGCAGTTTCAGATCCAACGCGCGCGCAAGTACTATCAGCAAGCTGAAATTGGCATCAGTCGGCTCAGTCCCGATGTCCGCTGGCCAGTTTGGGCGGCATTGTTACTGTATCAAAAGATTTTAGATTCGATCGAGCGCAATGACTATGACGTGTTTACGCGGCGCGCCTATGTGAGTACGCCCAGAAAAATTTGGTGTTTGCCCGGTTCGTTGATTCGATCGCAGATGAAATAATCTCGTTTAGAATATTTAGTGGCACAATTAACTACCGATCGCACGTCATAGTAGCCAGAGTAATATTAACTGTCAGCTCGATCTATCTGTCAAGTCTATTCCATAACTATTCCAGAGATTTACTCTTGGATTCGATCGCATGAACGCTTCAATTAAAAAGTCAGATTTTGCTCTCAATTCTTACATGAAGAGTAATGACCTTCTAGCAATATTTCAAATTTTAAATACTCTAGTTCCTTACTTTTGCTTGTGGTTTTTAGCGGTTAAAGTGGTAAATATTTCGATATTTTTAATGCCGCCAATTATCATTTTAATGTCGCTGTTTTCGGTGCGGTCTTTTTCGTTAATGCACGATTGCGGACACTATTCGCTGTTTAGCTCTAAAAAAGTCAATCGGTGCGTTGGATTTATGCTGGGAGTTATTAATGCGATTCCTCAATATCCCTGGTCGCGAGATCATGCTTATCACCATAAAACGAATGGCGATTGGGAGCGTTATCGCGGTGTTGCCGACTTTTTATCGACAACAGAGTTTGCCAAACTAAGTCAGAAAGAGCGCGAAACTTATCAATTTATTCGTCAACCAATTATGGCGATTCCTGGTGGGTTCTTCTATCTAGCGATCGCTCCTAGAATGGCTTTAATATTAGGGTTGTACGATCTAGTTCGTCATATAATTACCGAACGCCAACAACATTCACTCAGTGTATCGGCGGCAATTGCCACTCATGAATCTAAGCATTGGCAGTCCAGAACTGAGTTTTGGGATTTACTATTGAATAACGTTTGCGTAATTACTAGCTGGATTTTGTTGAGTAACTGGCTGGGTGCAGGCTTCTTTTTAAGCGTATATTCGCTGGTAGTAACTTTATCTGCGGTGGTGTTTATTTGGGTTTTCTTCATTCAGCATATTTTTGAAGGTTCCTACGCTAATAAAACAGCAGATTGGGATTATTTAACTGGTGCGATCGAGGGTAGTAGTTATTTAGAATTACCGACAATTCTCAAGTGGTTTACCGCTGATATCGGTTATCACAATATCCATCATCTTTCAGAACGAATTCCCAATTACAACCTCGAAGCTTGTCACCGTCAAAATCTGCACCTGCTCTCGAATGTAAAAACATTACGCATGGGCGATATGCTCGATTGTGCTAAATTTATTTTGTGGGATGCCGACTCGAATAGTCTCGTCTCGATCGAATCATTTTTACAAAGTGAATCTGCAACAGCAGAGTTAACACCAGTTGTAGCGATGAGCGTAAAATAAAGTAGCTGAATTAGGACTATAAAACCATATCAAATAAACAAACCCGACTTCTCGAAGAAGTCGGGTTTGTAGCGGTATTAGTAACTTGAGTTAACTACTTTTAACTGTGAGTGCGATACCATTCGATCGTATTTTTCAAGCCTTTCTCGATGTCTACTTGCGCTGTAAATCCAAAAAACTCTTTAGCTCTTTGGGTATCTAAACAGCGGCGGGGTTGACCGTTTGGTTTATCAGTTTGCCAGACAATTTCGCCTTGATATTCCATGAGTTTACAGATTAAAGTAATCAGATCTTTAATCGTAATTTCGTAGTTAGTACCCAGATTGACTGGCTCGTCACCATCGAAACTAGTAGTTGCGATCGCAATTCCGCGTGCGGCATCATCTACATAAATAAACTCGCGGCTAGGACTACCATCGCCCCAGACTTGAATCTGTTTATCTCCGGCAATTTGGGCTTCATGTACCTTCCGAATTAAAGCCGGAATTACATGCGAACTTTCGGGTTTAAAATTATCCGCTGGCCCATATAAATTTACGGGTAAAAGATAAATGCCGTTAAATCCATATTGCTGGCGATAAGATTGCAATTGGACTAACAGAGCCTTTTTAGCTACACCATAAGGTGCGTTAGTTTCTTCGGGATAACCATTCCAAATATCTTCCTCTTTGAATGGTACGGGTGTGAATTTTGGATAGGCACAAATCGTCCCGACGCAGACGAATTTACCCACACCAGCTTGATAAGCCGCATGGATTAACTGAGTACCCATCATCAAATTATCGTAAAATAATTCGGCTGGTTTGATTTGATTCAAACCAATACCCCCGACGTGTGCGGCGAGGTGAACGATAACATCTTGATTGTGGACTGCTTTATGGCAGTTTTCTAGCACACGCAAGTCGCAATCGGCAGATCTGGGCACGGTAATGAGATCGGGATTGGCACCTTGCGCCTGAAGCTGACTAATTACCTGTTGTCCGAGGAATCCGGCACCGCCAGTAACGAGAATACGCTTGGTGGATAGATCTAAATTGGTCATAAATTCTGTTAATGTTGGTGTCGAAATTTTACCGATAGAGGTAAGTACTCAGTTAGGTCAAATAAATATCTATAGCATTAAGATAACTTGCGAACTGAACTAGTGGACAGTGCCCACTAGTTATCTTACGACTTACGACTGACAATTTACGATTTATGACTGATGATTTACGACTGACAAATTAAGACGAGCAGCGGATATCAATCATGCATTGTCGCTAATGCTTGACGCACGATCGCCACATCGGGTAATGTTTCTTCACCTTGATAATTTGGCGATTTGATGCCGAGTGCGTGGAGATCGGTATCGACCATTAAATGCACTAATTCGGTAAATGTTACCGATGGTTTCCAGCCGAGTTTAGTTTGGGCTTTGGTCGGATCGCCGATTAATAATTCTACTTCAGCAGGACGTAAGTAGCGCGAGTCGAATTCGACGTAATCTTTCCAGTTGAGGTTGACATAATCGAAGGCGATGGTCAGAAATTCATGAATGGCATGAGTTTCACCAGTAGCGATCACATAATCATCGGGTTGCTCTTGTTGGAGCATCATCCACATGGCGACGACATAATCTTTGGCGTAACCCCAATCGCGTTTAGATTCGAGATTGCCTAGATAGAGTTTATCTTGTTGCTTTGCCATAATCCGCGCGATCGCACGGGTAATTTTGCGCGTGACGAAGGTTTCACCGCGTCGGGGCGATTCATGATTGAATAAAATGCCGTTACAACCAAAAATATTGTAGGATTCGCGATAGTTGACGGTTTGCCAGTGGGCGAATAATTTGCCGCAAGCGTACGGACTGCGGGGATAGAAGGGGGTAGTTTCCGATTGGGGTACTTCTTGTACCAATCCATACATTTCGGACGAGCCAGCTTGATAATAGCGGACTTGGAGCTTCGTCCGCAGTTCGTAATCGCGGATGGCTTCGAGCAAGCGGAGCGCGCCCATTGCGACGGTATCTACTGTATATTCAGGGGCATCGAAGCTGACGCGAACATGGGATTGTGCGCCGAGGTTGTAGACTTCATGCGGTTTGGTGAGTTCTAGTAAGCGGCGAAGGGTGACACCGTCGGCTAAGTCACCGTAGTGGAGAAAAAGTTTGGCTCCAGGCGTATGCGGATCTTGATACAAATGTTCGATTCGATCGGTATTAAAGGTCGAGGTGCGACGAATGATGCCGTGAACTTCGTAACCTTTAGAAAGCAGGAGTTCGGCAAGATAAGAACCATCTTGTCCGGTAATGCCTGTAATTAATGCACGTTTTGTTTCAGTCATGTTGTCAGCGATCGGCTATCGGTTAAATTGGTAGGGTCTAAGTTCCCCATCATCATATATCCCAATTGCGATCGACGACTAATCATTCGAGCTAGTCGCGATCGCTAGTGTTAGTATGCCCCATTATTCTTAGGTATTATCGTTTGTCGCACAGTTTCTAGTACGATCCGCAGATCTAGCCAAAAATTCCGCCGCCTCACGTAGCTAACATCGATTCTAATTCTCTGGGCATAGGGAATATCATTCCGACCAGAAACTTGCCATAATCCGGTGATGCCAGGTCTGATTGTTAAAACTCGATCGATTTGCGTGCCATATCGTTCGAGTTCTTCTGGTACGAGCGGACGCGGGCCAACGACGCTCATTTCGCCTTTAAGAACGTTGATAAACTGAGGAAATTCATCTAAATTGGTAGACCTAAGGAATTTACCAATCTTGGTAATCCGAGGGTCGGCTTTGAGCTTATAGTTTTCATCGAATTCTTGGCGGAGATCTTCCGATTGTGCCATCATTTCTTGGAGTAATCGATCGGCATCGGGAATCATTGTCCTAAATTTTATACATCCAAAGTGGCGATAATTTTTACCGACTCGTTGTTGAACATAAAAAATCGAGCCGCCAGATGAAGTTAGGGCGATCGATACTGCTAGGAGCAGATAAATTGGGGAGCAAAATATCAGCACTAATAGTGAAAAGATAATATCAAATAGCCGTTTGACAAGATCTTGAGACTGGGTGTGGAATCTTTGCTTGTGGGCTAGAGACTTAACTACCTTATTTTTAATAGGTTGACTAGCTGCGGTCATTTTACTCCTCAATTTCACTCTATCACCAATATTCCTCAGATTACATCTAAAAATCGTTGTTGGCTATGCCGTGGCTCACAGATGACGGTCGGCTGGCTTTGACATGTTTGCGCCTTGGCACGATCGCCATTGGTGGTAATAACGATCGCGCACGCTCAGGTACTGCGATCGAAACACGGCTGTGGCAAACCCTTCAGCATGAGTCCGAATTTGTTCGGCTTGAAACTTATCGCGATAAGTTTCAAACGTAGCAATTGCGGCGACAATCGCAGCGGTAGTTTGAGTGGGAAACAAAATTCCCGTACCACCTTGGGGATGCTTACGAATGTCCAAGACGGTTTCTGCGGCACCACCGATGCCATAAGCGATAACAGGCGTACCACATGCCATCGCTTCTACCAACACAATACCAAAATCTTCGCAAGCTGCATAGACAAATGCTGTAGCGCGAGCTAGATAGTCACAGACGACGGCGTTGGGTTGCGAACCAAGAATGGTGACGTTCGGTTTGGCAATTTGTTGCAATTTTTGTAATTCTGTTCCGGCACCGATTACCACCAGATTTCTACCGTTCTGATTGAATGCTTCGACAATTAGGGCGACTTGTTTGTAGCCAACGAGTCGGCACACCGTCAGATAAAAATCATCTTTATCGGGATTACAACTAAATCTGTCGATATCGACTGGGGGATAGATGACATCAGCTTGTCGCCGATAGCATCGCCAAATTCGGCTGGCTGTAAAATGCGAGTTGGCAATGAAATGGTCTACCCGATTTGCCGAAAGCACATCCCACTGCCGCAAGCGATGTAACAGATAACGGGTCAATACGCCCGGTAAGCCCTTGCCAACTCGACTTTGATGCAAATAGTCAAAAGTCAGATCCCAGGCGTAGCGCATGGGCGTATGGCAGTAACACAGATGCAATTGTTGGGGGGTGGTCAGAATGCCTTTGGCAACGGCATGAGCTGAGGATAAAATTACATCATAATGCCGTAAGTCTAATTGTTCGATCGCGATCGGCATCAGCGGTAAATATTTCTGCACGTTACTTTTGGCTCCAGGCAAGTTTTGGAGAAAAGTAGTACCGATTTGTCTGCCATAGAGATAACTATCGGGATTTGTCGATTCAAAATCGATTAAGGCGTAGACATCTGCATCGACACATGCCAAGATTTCTTTGACTACTAATTCCGAACCTCCGGTAGCTTGAGGAGTCAACCATTCATGGACGAGCGCGTACTTGACATCTGTGGCAGGTTGGTTAAATAAATCGGGCATAGTTTTTGGCACGGCGATGTAACACGCCAGACAGGGCGATTCGCGATCGAAAAGACAGCATAATTCGCAGATCTTACCGCCTATGTGTACTTAAAAGTTAGCGATCGACTTTCAATGCAAATAGATTGCAACAATCCGATAAGGATTGAGTCGGTTTTATCGATCGAAGCCGATTGCATCGATCCAGTGTTTGATGATTAATGCTCGATCGAAGTCGGGTTGATTGAGATAATTAGCTTGTAAGTTATTTAAGATTCGCAATAAGATTTGACAATTGCTAACTGGCTGCAAGATTTCTGGCGGGAGAAAGGGAATATCTTGCTGATAGATGTTAATTAATTTCTGCCGACAGTCTTCAACAAATAAGATTTCGCCGCGATCGAAGACATCGACGAATATGCCCGCATCTTCAAAGTTAGGACGAATCAAAAAATGTCCGGGCATCCCAATTCCAACCATCGGAAAACCGATCGCTTTGGCAATGTGTAGATAAACTACCGCTAATGTAATCGGAATTCCCGTACGGCGATCGATGACATCATTGAGGAAGCTATTACGCGGATTATAATAGTCACGTTCGTTGCCATGAAAGTTCAGTTCTTCATATAAATATTTACCGATCGTCTGAATTACTTTGAGTGGGTAAGGGGTTTCTGACAATCGCTGGGAGACTTCGCTACCCATTAATTCTAGGGTGTCGATATAGAAATTGATGTCTAGATCGGGATATTCAGTTTGGGCGATATATAATGCTGCTGTTGACAAATCGATGTCTCGGTCAATTTGATTAATTTCAGCTAAGAATCGATCGAGTGGAGTAGGCATTTAGGAGTAAGGAGTAAGGAGTAAGAAGTAAGAAGTAAATATTTGTCGAGTAAAGCTTAGATCGCTTTCAGCTTTCAACTTTCAAATATGTAAATCTTGCCCCGAACCGTAGCGATACGATCGGATGAGTTGTTGATAATAGTATTGTTGGGCGGGAGTAAGATGGGTGAGTAATGGTGCGAGTAATTTACCGAGTGGATAAAGTCCACTATATGCACCAAGACTAATATAGTTCATCAGCCAATCGATTAAAGTGGGTATGCCCACATGAGGAACGACGGGAATTACCGCTTGTGGATTGGAAAGTGAGGTTTGAAATAACGTTCGAGAAAGTGCGTTAAACTGAACGACATCTTGAAGAAATGGGTTGAGTACATCGTCGCCTAAATCTGCCATCGATCGAAAGACAGCGGCTAGTAAATTGTTAATGCGATTGGGATGTAATTTTTGGTCGATGCCGACACTCATTGCTCGTTGAAACATCCAGGTAACTGCAATGTTTGGTTGGTAGGGCTGTAGTAATTGGAGATCTTTATTACTCAGCGCATCAGCCTGAAGTGCCATCGCAATGCCATCAGTCAACCGCGATAAATGTCGCATCATTGCGCCAAAACCGCCGAAACTGACGGGAGATTGACTGCCACTACTATCGCCGATTAATAATACTCTCGCCCAGTCGGTTTTGAGTGGACTATCGCGATAGGATGGAAAACAGCCAAATAAACATCGTTGGAAATTTAGGCTGTCTAATTCTACCTGTTGATATGTTGGTAATAAGCGCAGATACTCATTAAATAGAAATTCGACGCTAAACCTGTCGGGATGGGCATCTAGATAGGTAAATAAATAAGTGGTACGTCCATCTCGTGCGGGGAAAGCTTCCCAAAAATACTGACATTGATTTTGAATCGGCGTAATAGAGGCAAAAATATCGCCCGTCTCATTTTGCGCGAATCCTGTTGCACAACTGCCAACGACTAGACAAATCCCCTCTGGTTTTTTACCCGCTCTAGCCTGAGCTGCTAAGGGCGAAAAATGTCCCATCGCATCGATAAATAATTTACCAGTTAATTGTCCTGTACCAAGATCGATCGCGACTCCATTCGGATGAATCGTCAGGCGATCGCATGAAGTAAACTCTAATAACTTACCGCCATTATCTAAAAACTTAGCTTTGAGCGTAGCGAGTAAATATACCGGATCTACACCGATATTCAAAACATCCCGCACCCAAATATCGGGCGTATTCGGAAAAGCAATCCGCGCGGGGTTATATTCAGTCGCGATCGCGATCGCGAGTTCTGCATCAGATAGTAATTCTAGCTCCACCAACACCCGTAATTCCGCGCGAGAGATGTTCCACTCCTGCACTCGCCCTTTGAGTTCTCCCCGCTCGATAACAGCAACTTTAAAGCCCCGTAATTGCAGAGCCGCAGCCAGAATAATTCCCAGCGTACCACCCGCGATCGCCACCTCCACATCGATGGTTTTTAAAAATTCATCGCTTGAAACGACCATTTCTCGTGGAATAATCTGCCCCTGACGCAAATTTTGCCACATTTTATCGACGCGTTCGAGATTGACAAGAGTGTCGGCGGGAAATCGGGCAGCCATGTCAGCAGCGATCGGCATAGAATTAGAACAAAGAGAATTACTTACTATGGTAGATCGTATGGATAATCAATCTCAGGCACGATTGTCGATCGAAATCCCGATCGGTGTCGCTTGGCTCGATGGAAAAATTCAACCAGAAGAACGTCAATATCTAGCCAAAGTCGCTCAAGCGCGGCAGCCATGTCAGCAGCAATCGGCATAGAATTAGAACAAAGAGAATTACTTACTATGGTAGATCTTATGGATAATCAATCTCAGGCACGATCGTTGATAAAAATCCTGATTGGTGTCGCTTGGCTCGATGGAAAGATTCAACTAGAAGAACGTCAATATCTAGCCAAAGTCGCTCAAGCACATCAGCTCGTCGGTACAGATGCGATCGCGGTAGATCCCGAACTCGAAGCATTACTCGCGGGAACGATCTCGATTACTCCCGCCGACTGCGAAAGTTTAATTCAAGCATATTTAGGAGATCGATCGATCTACGATGACG
>NZ_JANYJC010000384.1 GCF_025361915.1 Chamaesiphon sp. GL140_3_metabinner_50 | reverse complement strand
CGCGCGTACCGCCGCAGATGGATTTACGATCGCAATTAATCGCGCTGGGACAGGGGCAATGTTACCAGATTTTGCAGCATCTCGATCGCGCAGCAACGCTCAAAATTCATGCCAATGATGCGATTCGGACGATTCGTGCGTTGGAAGTTTATTATGCCACAGGAAAAACGATTTCTAGCCAGCAGGGAGAATATCCGCCGAGTTATCCAATCCTCCAAATTGGTTTGGATTGCGAGAGTTTGGCTGTTTTGACGCTACGCATCGAGCAACGTACTAGACAGATGCTCGATTTGGGGTGGGAGGCTGAGGTGAAATATTTGGGGACTAAATATGGGTGGGATTTACCGTTGCTGGATACGTTGGGATATGCCGAAATGCGTCAATATATTCAGGGTAAAATTAGTTTAGCAGAAGCGATCGATCTAACGATCGTCCATACTCGTCAATTTGCCAAACGCCAGCGGACTTGGTTTGCATCGGTTCCCGAAATTGAGTGGTTCGATAGCAACGATCCGATTTTACTCGATCGAGTCTGGGATCGAGTCAGACAATTTTCCCATCTAAGTTAATATTTTTATCGATCGTAACTAGCTCGGTTCTAAAGCCAAATTGCCACCGAAAAGATGACACCCATCCATATTGCTGCAAGTATACAATAAACAAGTGGATGGTTAGGATTGATGTTTTTATAGAGCAGATACCAAGGTTTGGCAGTTTTTTTGACAATTTGATAGATGCCTAAATAATTATCGATCGCGACTACTTCGCCGTGAATATATTGTTTGGCAATATAAGCATCAGTCCATCTTAATGATTCTCGAATGGCATACATTGGCGGGAAATCTAGCTTATTGGCATTAGAACCAGTATTAATTTTAAAGCCGGGATATTCAGCTTTGAGCCGTTCTTGAAGATATCGCTTGTCGCATTCATAACCGAAGCTTCTGACTTGTTGTAATTGCGCCGAACCGTAAGTATAGATCCAGGTATCTTTATCTAAGTGGAGATCGAGTAGATTTTCGGTAGGAGATCGATCGAGTGAATTTTCATTCATGATTAATTTCTGACTAGCAATCTTTCCGATCTTAGCTGAAGGCAACATCTTGTGCCATTAGAACCTGCGTTCTCTTCTCTTCGAGAGGCTACGCCAACGAGACGCAAAGCTGAATGGCAACCGTCTCTAAGATCGGATCGACAAGTTTATGAAGAATGAACGGCAGTTACTTTAATACTAGGTTTTTCCCCCAATTTTGGTGATGATTTTACTACTATTTCTAAATCTCTACCCAGAGCATTAAGATACTTAAATAAACATTCTAGAGAATAACTAATAAACCGACCTTTTAATAATTCTGATATCGTGGGTTGGTCTATACCTAAAACCTCAGCAGCTTGGTATCTATCTAGTCCTCGCTCTTTTATTGCTGAACTAATCTGTCTGACTAGTTCAGCTTTCAACAGCATCTCTTCTGGATTTTCAAAACCCAGATCTGCAAAGACATTACCACTACTAGATGTGACTTCACTGTCGTCAATATCTGAATTAGCTTGGTTTGTTGTCATAATTCTCTCGATGGTGTTCGCTTGCTACTTTAAATCGTTTTTCAATTAAGTCGATATCTTGTTTTGGTGTTGCAATCCCACTTTTAGACTTTTTCTGAAAGACATGGAGTACATAGACAGCAAACTCAAATCGTACCGTGTAAATCGCTCGATAAGTGTCTCCATCAAAGTCATCGACAATCTCTAGTACTCCAGAACCTTTAAAGCCTTTTAAAGGTTTTGCATCATCATGTTTATCGCCGATCTGAGCTAGGTATAACCCATATCCAATCACATTTTGAACGTCAGGAGGTATTTTCAGGAGATCGCGATAAGAACTGCCAATCCATTCTATAGGTTTCATCTTTAACTATAATGCTAAATCTGGCATCGACAAAGTTTATCCAAGCTTAGTACAAACTTTGAGGTTAGAACTAAAAATTTGCCAAATTCGCACATCTTGAGCGAAATTCGCTCTCCTTATTGACAAATAACAAATTTGCACTGCTAGTTTGAGACAAGAAATAACCTTTTTAATAACTTGCTAACCGAATCCCGCTAAATTGCCAACGTGCTGAAGGCGGAAAAAAGTTGCGATAAGTAGGGCGAATATGGTCGGCGGAAGTAACGCAAGCACCACCGCGTAAGACCATTTGATTGCACATGAATTTACCATTATATTCCCCGATCGCACCGTCGGCAATTTGGAAACCTGGATAAGGTAAATAAGCACTTTGCGTCCATTCCCACACGTCGCCAAAAAATTGATAGTGGGGATGATTTACAGGAATGGGATGTAAAAAATCGCTGTCAAAAAAGTTACCAAGTTGGGGGATATTTACAGTTGCAATTTCCCATTCGGCTTCTGTCGGCAGTCTTTTACATCGCCAAGTTGCATAGGCATCAGCTTCGTAAAAACTGACATGACAAACTGGCGCGTACATGTCTAATCGATCGAGTCCGCCTAGCGTCATTATCCACCATTGGCCGTCGATTTGTTCCCAATACAAGGGCGCGTGCCATTGCTGAGTCTGGACGGTCGCCCAGCCTTCAGCCAGCCAATATTTAGAGTTCTGATAACCACCTGCTGTCATGAATTCTAAGTATTCATTATTTGTCACCAATCGATCGGCTAATTGATAATCTTGCAGATAAACTTGATGGTGGGGGGATTCATTATCGAAGGAAAATTCGTTACCCTCATGACCGATACTATACAGTCCGCCAGGATATTTCAACCACTCAATTTTACGCGCTGTGGTTGCGGGATGTGGTGCTAAATCGTGGCGATAAATTGGGCGAAGGGGATTGCTAGCGAGGATATGCTTGATATCCATCAGCAGTAATTCTTGATGTTGTTGTTCGTGGTGGAGTCCTAAATCGATAAGGGTGGCGAGTGCAGGATCTTGACTTGTAGATAATAATTCATTGATGGCTCGATCGACACTAGCACGATATCGATAAACTTCGGCTACTGTCGGACGCGAGAGCATTCCGCGTTGGTGGCGGGGATGGCGTGCGCCGACGGCTTCGTAGTAGGAGTTGAATAAGTAGCCAAATTGGGGATGAAAGACTGTATAGTCTGGTAAATGTGGCAATAACACGAAGGTTTCAAAGAACCAGGTAGTGTGCGCCAAATGCCATTTCGGCGGACTCACATCGGGCATACTTTGGATTGTATAATCTTCGATGGCTAATGGCTGACAAATTTGTTCGCTAATTTGCCGCACTTGTTGGTATCGATTTTTGAGGAGAGTGTGGGGATGATTAGATGTAATAGACAGCATGAGTATTTTGACAATAAAAGTATCGATAATTGGTGGAAATTAGGCGATCGAATCTAGGAAAACATTGAATTTAAACTATATTAAATTCAGATAAAGATCGCGAACGATCGCTAGATTGGAACATAGTACTCGCGATCGACTGTCAACACTTGGGCTAATCTCGGTGCAAGCTATCTACTTTCAACTTAACGTATGTCTAGATTTAATTTTCTTTCTCATCGTATTTTTACACTGTTGGTATTATTCTTGGTACCGATTGTCGCGACAATTTCAATTAATTTGAGATCGGTCGCAGCTCCACCTAAGGCAATCGCTCAAAGAATTACATCCCCAGGTTTGACGCAACCGATACCGAGTCCGTCACCAACAACGCCAGTCCCCATCCCGACTGCTACACCAACGCCGAGCGAATCGCCGCTACCGATTCCCGTTCCAGCACCTAAGAATCCACTCCCCAGCGGGACGACGACACCCCCCGTTGCTACTCCCATCCCCACACCGACAACTCCAGTACCGACTTCTTTGCCACCCCAAACGCCGACAAATCATAGCAATAGGGTACTATTACCAACGGAGCGCGATCGAATTGCGGCATATTTACGCAGTCGCAATATTAGTAGTAATGCGAGTGTCAATGGCTTGGGCGATACTCGGTTTATTCTGCACGACACCTCGGTTGTTATGGCTGCCAGCACATTAGAGCGCGAACGTCAACTCGGTCGGGGGCCTTTAGGCTTGGGGGTTAATGCCTTTTTACCACGCGAAAATACAGCCGTGTTGGCTCGTCCCAATTTTTACGAACCGCGCCGCCCGACGACGACAGAATTTGAAAAAGCTAGCGATGTCTTAGTCAAACCAGTGCGGGAGCAATTGCTACGACAGGCGTGGCGCGCGACGAATGGCAATGCCCGCAGTCAGGCTCTCGATACCGCACTTGCCAATCTGGGCTTGAGTGCGGGTGAAATTGCCTCAGAAAAAAAAGAAGCCACAGGCAAATTAGCAGCAGCCAGCGGACGCATTTATACCACCGCTACCTGGTCGGTAGAATCGATTTGCAGCCGTTATAACAGCGGCGATAAGTCTGTAGCCAACCCAGGGCAAGAAGCCAGCCTGAGCAGTGCCTGTGCGCCGCTGACTAACTATTTTAACGTCCGCAATACGCGCGTAAAATCGACTGTCGCCACTGAAATCGTCCAAGTCGGTGCCCGTTCCGATCGCGGCAATCAGAATACCTGTAGTGCGAGCAACCCCAATATTGCTACGCTTCCCAATCCCCCCTACTCGGACAATCAGTATAATTCCACCTTGGGTGTATATCTGCGATCGGCTCTAGCTGTGGGTAAATTCCCCCAACTCACCACCCACTTCGCCCTCGATACCTTCGATCCTGAAGGACACTGCGATCCGCGCTGTTTTAATCTCAATCAGCTCTATAATTCGATCGCCTCCACAATGGGACACGCTCAGGGCAGTAGTTATGGCATTACCCCCAGCTACGGCACGCGATCGGGCACCAATAATATCTGGTGGGATAATCGCATCTGTCACGGTTCGGCACCTTAGAAAGTAAGAAGTAAGAAGTAAGAAGTAAGAAGTAAGGAGAGAGAAACCTAGAACGCAGTTCCAAAGCCTATTTCCTATTCCCTATTCCCTATTCCCTAACACCTAACAGCTAACACCTAACACCTATTCCACCAGCAGCCGTGCTTTAGAGAGCATAAAATGGAGAATGGTTTCTTCCTTAGAAATGATGTCCGCTCTGGCGGTTAAGCCCGCTCGAATTTGGCATTTTTTGGAGCCGCGATCTAGCGTGAGGGTGTCTGGTTTAATGGTGACCTCATAAACACCATTAGCAGCAGTTTGGGGCTGTTGGGCGGCATTTTGAGCGATCGGCTTGACATCGGCGGCGACTTCACTGATTTTGCCCGTGCCGACACCATAATCGGTGTAGGGACATGCCGAGATGCGGAGTTGAACTGTTTGCCCAACTTTGACGTTATCGATATCGGCAATGGCGACTAAGGCTTTGATACTTAAAAGGGTATCGGTGGGCATAATTTGAGCGATCCGATCGCCTGCATGGACGACTTGGGAATTATTCCGGAGGTTTAGCTCTTGAATGGTGCCTGATATTGGAGCGCGGACGATCGTGGGTTGGAGTTCGGTGGCAATTTGGGCGATCTCGCGATCGTTAATCGCGATCCGATCGACGATTTCGTTGCGTTGCAGGAACAGTTTTTGGCGTTCTTGTTGGAGTCGGGCGATCGCGGCTTTACCAGTGGCACGTTCGCGGGCGATTTTTTGAACGATCGTCTGCGATTCGGATTGGCTGGGATTGAGAGCGGTTTGGGTGCGTTTGACCCTAGCGGCGGTGGCGGTGACTGTTTCGGCAATCCGGGCGACGATCTGCCGTTGTTTGACGAGCGTGGCTGATTGGGCGGCGATCGATTGTGACTGTTGTTCGGCGGCTAATTGGGCTTCTTCGAGTTGGTTGGTAGAAATTGCCCCCTCAGTAGCGGCACTTTGGTAGCGTTGCGATCGGGCGAGGGCAGATTGGTAGCCAGCTCGAACCGATCGGATATTAGCAGCGGTGACTTGTAATTCAGCTTCGGCGGCTTGTTGCTCTTTCTGGGCGGTGCGCCAGTTGGCTTGGGCTTCGGCGACTTCGGTTTGGGTGGTAATGTTTTTATCGCGATAATCGCGTTCGGCGCGAGTAAGTTCGGATTGAATGCCGGAGATCGATCGAGCGGTTTGTTCGATTTCGGCGGTGCCCTGACGATCGAGTGCGCTAATTTGGGAGTCGAGCGCGCTAATTTGGTATTTGGCTTTTTGAATATCTCCGACTAGTTGGCGGCGTTTGGTTTGGAGTTTGCTTTCTAGCCGGAAATCTTTAACGGTGGCGATCGGATCGCCTGCGCGGACGGTTTGATTTTCGCGCACGGCGATGCTTAATATGGAACCTTCGATCGTCGATTGTACCAGCCGGAGTTCGCCCACCGGACGGATGGTGGCGGGGGCTTGGATGGTAATTTTATATTTTAAGATCCCGCTCAGGGCGATAGCTGCGCCAAAGCTAGCTACTAGAAATAACCCGATCGCGCTTACTCCTCGTCCGATCGCGGGTAAATATTCTTCGGAGGTATTTAACTGGACGATCGCACCTGATGTTTTGGTGAAGGGGACGATCGCACTGCTGATGTCTGGGGAGGTTTCTGGCTCGTTCGCGAAGTGTGGGCTTTGCCCAATCGCGCTGCTAAGATCTGAGCTAATCTCTGGGGCAATGGTGACTAAATGATGTCCGTTGTTGTTAATATTGGCAGGAATCATTTCTCCAGACGAAAAGTTTTGATTATCCATGACTAATATAGGTGGGGGTGGGTATCCCCCTGAGTTGGCTGTTGGTAGTAAGCGGGACGGTAGGCGATAGATATTTGTGGGTTGCGGTTGTTGGTGGTGGGGGCAGAACTTTTACTCCCATCTCCTATCTCCCATCTCCCACCTCCCAATACGGTTCGGTTAAGAACAGATCTCGCTCTAATTGCTCCGGCTTAGGTGGGAATCCCCCTAAATCCCCCTTAAAAAGGGGGACTTTAAAGCCCCCTTTTTAAGGGGGTTGGGGGATTTAGATCTCAAACGAAGCTAACCGAACCGTATTGTCCCACCTCCCATCTCTCTAAGGTTTCAAAAAATCCAAATGCCGACCGGGAATGCGTAGTAATTCGTCGGGGGTGCCGACGATTTCGATCGAGCCGCGATCGAGGTAGATGACTAAATCGGCGCGGAGGACGACGCGGGGGCGGTGGCTGATGAGGATGGTGGTTTTGTCTTGACGTTTGGCTAAGATGCGATCGAGTACCTGATTTTCGGTGCTCGGATCTAGTGCGCCTGTGGATTCGTCGAGGATTAAGATCGGGGGTGCGGTGAGAATGCCTCTGGCTAGAGCCAAACGTTGTTTTTGACCGCCGGAAAGGTTGGCTCCAAATTCACCTAAGATGGTTTGATATTTGTTGGGTAATTCGCTGATAAATTCGTCTGCGCCGGAGATTTGACAAGCTTTAACAATGTGGCTAAAGGATGCTTGAGGGTAGGACAGGTGAAAGTTGTCAATTATCGATCGACTCCAAAATTGGGCATCTTGGGAGACTAATACGACCTGTTGGCGCAGACATTCGAGAGAGAGATCTTGCTGGTTATAGATACCGTAGCGAATATTCCCCGCGCCGAGGGGATATAATCCAGCGATCAGTTTGGCGAGGGTGCTTTTGCCGCAGCCCGATCGACCGATCAGGGCGATAACTTGTCCGCCGGGAATAGTCAGGGTAAAATCTTGGAGCAGATCGACTCGTCCGGTATGGTGAAAGTCTACACGGGTGCAGACGATATCGGCATTATTCGGCATGGACACCCACGGTTTGGCTGTCGGATCGACTTCTTCTGGGGTGGCATCGAGAACTTCGGACAGGCGTTGAATGACGATCTGGGCGGTAATAAATTCATCGAGTAACCCGATGAGGCTGCTCAAAAAGCCCAGAAAGTTACCGCTCATGCCATTAAAAGCAATTAACTGACCGATACTCAAGGTACGATCGATCACCAAGTAGCTGCCGAACCAGAGTAAGCCAATTGTGGTTAAGTTAGAAATAACTCCTGTCAAGGTGGAGCTATATAAACCCAGTTGCATCGTCCCCCAGCTCAGGCTTGCCAGCCGCCCAAAGTTTTGCTGGTATTCTTCCCAAATTTGCGGTGTGGCTTGGGTGGTTTTCAGGACGAGGGCACTGCGGAAGGTTTCTACTAAAAAGCCCTGATTCTCGGTACCTTCGACGATTAAACGGCGGGTTTTTTGACGCAGTGCGGGTAGAAATAACAGGTTGACGAGAGTTACGAGGATGAAGACGGCAACGGAGGCAATCGTAAGCTGCCAACTATACAGAATCATCAGCCCTAATGAGACGATCGCAATAAAAAATTGACTGGGTAAACCGAGGACGATTTGTCCGACGAGGGTATTAATGGTGTGGACATCGCTCAGGCGGCTAATTACTTCGCCACTGCGGTGGGCATCGAAGTAAGATAGGGGCAACCGCAGCAGATTGAAGCCATAGTCGAGGGTCAAACCCAGTTGCAACCGCTGTCCGAAATGCCCGACTAATTGGGACTGAATCAGTCCGATGATACTCCGAAATAGATTCATCACGATAACAGCGATCGCGACGGTGGAAAGCAGTTGTAAGTCGCCGCGTACCAATACGTCATCGGTGAGTAACTGCATCATCATCGGCATTGCCAACGCCAATAATCCGATCGCGATATTAATTAACAGAGCTTGGAGTAGCAGCCACTTATACGGCAAAACTCGCAGCAAAAATCGCCCGAACCCTGTGGTACGATCGTTGGGTCGATCGTGAAATCGGGTTTCGTCTGGCTGTAACAGCAACATCATCCCATTCGACCAACCTGCCAACAGTTCTGTCCGGGTGAGATGCCGAATCCCGACGGCTGGATCGGCGATGATATACTTCTTTCCTCGCTGTCGGTAGAGTACGACCCAGTGATTGCCTTTCCAGTGGACGATTAAGGGTAACGGGGCTGCTTGAAGTTGCTCGATTAGTTGGGGTGGTGCTTGACATTGACGCGCCTGAAATCCTAATGCTTCTGCCCCCCGCCGCAAGCCCAGCAGAGTGGTACCGCGAGATCCAGTTCCCACGGCTTCGCGAATCCGAGTCAGGGTAAAGGTACGCTTGTAATGTTTGGCAACGGTAGCCAGACAAGCCGCACCACAATCTTCTTCACTATGCTGGAGGATACAGGGGTAGGGCATGGGTCGTAAGTCAATAGACTTCTTGCGAAACAAGGAGACGAGAAGACGAGGAGACGGGGAGATTGTGGACTAACAATCTTCCTACTAAAGCCTAAAGCCTGTTCAATAACGATCGATGGCAATAATAAATACCTTGGCGACCGTCAAATTTTTGTTTGAAAAAATGACTCAGCGGATATTCGATCGACTTGTCTCCAACATTGAAACGATAACTAGCTTCAGCGACCGCCGGAGTTGCCCCGATCTCGATCGATAGTTCCATGCCTTCAGCAGTCGATTTACTGCTGGTAATCGTCCACGCAGTTGAATCATCAAATACCATCGCCGTGGCGACAACTCCGGCGGAGGCTCCCCCACCAATCGTCGATGCCGCCAGATCGTCGATCTCAACCACTAGCAAGTTATCCATACACTTGGATTGGTAGCTCGAATTAATAATTTTTAGAGTTGGCATAATTCCTCTAGAAGATATCGATTAATAATAGTCAACGGCGATGACAAATCCTGTTGACACCGCCAGATTGGTGTTCTGCCCTGTCGAGGAAGCCGTGGTTGTCGAGTATGCTAGCACCGAATTTCCTGTACCGAAAACACTCACATTTGCCGACGGATTGTACCCGCTGGCTACGGCTGTTCCCCATCCCATCGAAATAGAGCCGCCATTGCCAAACTGTTTTGCGGTAGTTTTTGTATTCGTCCAAGCCAAACTCTGATTGCCAAAGGCAGAAGCATTAGCTGTCGCTCCCGCCAGTGCCCCGCCGACTACGGACGAAGCCATCAGATCTGATACCTCGACACCAAAAAACCTGTCTAAAGTACACTCTCGAAGGCTTACATCAACGTTTTTCATAAGAATAAATCGATCCTACACTTTGCTGGCTGGCAACTCCCTTAACTTGTCTATCGATCGAAAAAAGGGTCTATTTAGGAATAAGTAATAAGTTCGTTTTAAAGGCAGATATTCAACAGAGATAGCCATCGCGCCTATCTTTAAAAACTTTCATACCTTTAGGCACTTATTGCTAGATTTTAATTACTTGATAAAGGGTAAAGAACGGATTACGAGTGCGTTCCTTTACCCTTTACCCTACTTCACTAGCAATCTTGCATCTAATACTAGATGTAAGATTACGACCAGCGGTAACCGTTAGTTGCGGAAAGGGAGGTCGCGTTTGAAGTAGATCCATATCCCTTAACAACGTTAGTATAAGAGATACCCTGTGTTGCGGTATTAGGACCAGATGCGGTAGCTTCTGCCTCAGCACCAGCAAAGTTGCCGTAGACATTAGTCTTCGACTCGAAATATTTTTTGATGTTTAAGTTTTCGTAAATGTTGGCATTGACATTTGTATTGGAAGAAGATCCAAAATAATATCCACCACTAACACTTTGAGCAGACTCATCGGACAATTCGATCCCAAAATTAGTATTCATGAGAAACTCCAAAAGATTATTAAAAGGTCGATTCCAAGATTGATAAATCAATCTTCGATCTCCTATATATTACAATTCGGAAATGAGAGCGTAAATGCCGATTGCGAATACATTCACCGTCGATAGATCGCATTTGGCATAGGGAGATGAGAGTAAGGAGTAAAGAGTGTGGGAGACTGGGCGATTGGGAGATTGGGAGATTGGGAGCGTTCCAAAATCCAGCCACTGTCTTGAAAAGGTGTTTTACTGGCGACTCACCTTTGGTTATTTTCCCCGTCAAAAGAGGTGAGTCAGCGACGCATCGACCGGGAGGGAACCTCCCGGTTGTGTGCGTCGCTGACAAGACGGGGAAACCCCAAGACCGCACTTTTCGCTAAAGCCTAACCCCTATCCCTTAAAAGTTTTACCATTAAAGGTGGTTTGACTGGTTAATATTTTGCTTTGTTTTAGTCGCCAGCCTTGGGGAGTTTTCAGCCAAGAATCGCGAGATGTTTGATCGATAACAATTTTATTAAAACC
>NZ_JANYJC010000358.1 GCF_025361915.1 Chamaesiphon sp. GL140_3_metabinner_50 | reverse complement strand
AATCTACGAAGAAGTCAAACATCGTCCTCTTTATACTCTCTCGGAAGTGGGACGGAAATAGGTTTTAGGTTTTAGGTTTTAGGTTTTAGGTTTTGGCACTCCTTACTCCTTACTTCTTACTCCTTACTCGCCCATCACAATGCGCCATTCATGTAGTTGGTAGGTAATGCAGTGGTTTTGAACCAGAGGATCGGCGGCGATAATTCGTTCGGCTTCAGTTAGCGAATCAGCTTCAAATAACATCATCCCACCACCACGCTCTGCCCAGTATCCAGTTTTAGCATGATGTCCGCGATCGATCAAACCCTGCACGTAAGCTTTGTGCGCTGGGATATATCGATCGAATTCTACTTTAGGAACTATTCCAGTTTCAATTTTGACAAACCAAGGCATGGGCGGGGGACTGGGGGACTGGGGGACGGGGGGACTGGGAGTAAGGAGTAAGAAGTAAGGAGTAAGAAATATAATTATGTCTAATACCTAATACCTAAAGCCTAATACCTAACTATGTGCCAGGGTAGAGAGTGGTAAAAAGATGGTGAGAACTTCACCTTGCTGGAGATGTTCGCGTACTACTAGTTTACCACCGAGGAGCTGAAAGAGATTTTTAGTCACACTCATATTGAGACTGAGATTGCCAGTTTCTGGTTGGAAAGTGAGTAATTGCCCGATCGCGTGTCGTGCTTTGGGAGTAGTATGGGTGCGTTCGTCGGTATCTGGTTGAGATTGAAATTGAAGTTTTAATCTGTCGCCAACGGGAGTAACTTCGACTTGAATATGGCTCCCAGAGGGCAGATTGCGGGTAAAGTTTTCTACCAAGCCTGTTAAAACGCGATCGAGCATTGTCGGATTGCTGACGACGGCGGGGAGCTTGTGCGGAATAGCGACGGCGAGATTGAGATTGCGGCGTTCGGCTTGTTGTTGCCATTGGGGGAGACTTTGCTCTAGCAGTTCGCCGATAGACATGGTGGTGAGATCTACTGCTGGAGATGGTGCGGTAGATGCCAATTCTACGCCACTAAAAATTAGCTCCATCCGGTTAATTTGCTCGGTACACTCGCGATCGATCGCGCTGAGGCGTTTGAGTACGTGTGGCGATAAATCTGGCTGACGTAATAGCAGCCGCGTCATGGTGCGGATGGTAGTTAATGGCGTACGGATTTCGTGGGTGAGTGCTTGAATTAGTTCGACATCCGCCGCAAGTTTAGTCGGGACTTCGATCGGCTCTGGAGCGGTGGCTAGCTGGGCGGTAGGCTGGTGTTCTAGCAGATATTGACTGAATGCCATCACCCACCGATAATCAGGCTCGATCGGGCTAAATTGCGCGGCTAGTTCGTCGAGATCGGCGAGGTAGTGCGGTGCGGTGAGCATAATTCTCCCCCGTAGCGATTTCCATGCCAGATCGAGATCGTCGGGATCGAAAGAAAATTGACAGCGCGGTTCGCCATTTTCTTCACCCAATACTACGACTAAGCTAAATCGATCGGTTAGTACTAAGCAAAAGCGTTCGTCAGCGAGAGGATCTGTGGGGAGTAATTCGACTGGAAAATGGTGTGACAGGGCAAAATCTCGATCGCTACCTGTAGACTTGCATGGTAGTAATTGGCGGTTGGCGTGAGGAGTGGTAAAAGTAATGGTGTGAAGTTGAGAAACGATCGCGGGGTGGCTAAATAAAGGTAATGGTGCGGTAATTAGCAATCCTTCGATGACGGTTTCTTCACTGAGATCGGCAACGCCAATGGGATGGGGTAAAGATTTTAATAGTAATGCTTCTACAGACGCGATCGCACTTTGCCACTGGCTATGAGCTTTGAGTAGCAATTCCTGGCGATCTTCAGACGGCTGGGAATCTAAGGGGTTAAATTCGGGTACGAGCAGATCGATTCCCGTCGGTTCTGCTTTTGCTAATACCTCGCTCAATGTTGGGAGCAACCACTTTCTGACCACAATTTATCCCGCTCTCTAATACTCACATTCAGAGAGTAACGGATCTACAACACTCGATCGCAGGTGTAAAACCGAACTATACTTAGGCTAATATCCGTCTTATGTAGATTTTAGATGCCTGCGACTAAAGTCGCGGCGGACTTCGCATCACGAGGAGTGGTTAAAACCACTTAGGCTAGGTAACCACCACAGTAATCCCGATCGTGTGCGAATGTTAACGATACCCATTTGCTGCCAAAAAATCTGGTGTAATAATTTCGTGCTTATGGCTGCGATCGTTTTGAGTCGCACCCATCAACTTTTCGACATATTTACCTAAAATATCGGCTTCCAAATTTACCCACTCATTCGGCTGAAGCTGGGCGAGATTTGTGTTGGAATATGTATGGGGAATTACGGCAACTGTAAACCAGTCACCATTTGCAGCGCAATCAGCGATCGTTAGGCTTACGCCATTAATCGCAATACTTCCCTTAGAAACTAAATAACGACTTATGTAATTTACCCATTGTTCGCCAAGCGATTCTGGTGCGGCGAAGCGCATTTCCCAAGAAGTAGCGGTAGATTTACTCGAAACCAGCTTACCGATTCCGTCGATATGTCCCGTCACAAAATGACCGCCAATTTTGCCACCAACGCGTAGAGATGTTTCTAAATTTGCTGGCGTTGATGTGCGATCTCTTTGCCCGATCGTTGTACGATCTATAGTCTCAGGAGAAACAGTTACAATAAACCCCTGCGGCAAAATTTCTTCTACTGTTAAACATGCCCCATCTACAGCTACACTATCACCAATAGTTAAATCGGTTAAGACGATCTCTGCGTATGAAAATCCACATAAGATTTCTAGCCTGTCTTCAGTCAAAAGGCGTAAATTTCCCAGCGATTGAACTAGTCCTGTAAACATCTTTTTTCAGTCAAATTACTATTCGCGATCGAGCGTTTCATAGGTCATCCTTGATACATATAGGTACGGAACCGCCCAAGTTCGAGCTTGCTCCGAACAAACTCGGCTCTTATTTTAAACTTTAACGTTCGCCACCACCTAAATCGGTAAATAATTTACAGGAAACCACACCATGATTGAAATGAAAGTAGCGGGGATTGCATTGGACGCGGTATCGCGGAGTCCGATTGTCTTACTCAAAGATGCATCAGATCGTCGCGCTTTACCGATTTACATCTCTCAGGAGCAAGCAAAGGCGATCGTTAATGCATTAGAAAAACAGACACCTCCCAGACCGTTTACGCATGACTTGATTGTGAATATATTTGAAAGTTGCGATCTCAAGGTCGAGCGAATTTCAATTAATTCACTACAAGATAATACTTTTTACGCATCGATCGCAATTAATACTAACGGTCAAATTCGCGAAATCGATGCTCGTCCTAGCGATGCAATTGCGATCGCCATTCGTACTAAAGCACCAATTTGGGTAATCGAAGAAGTCATCGCCGATGCTTCGATTCCCGTAGATCGCGATGCTGACGAGCAAGAACGCCAAGCTTTCCGCAGCTTTGTCTCTAATCTGCGTCCTGACGATCTGATTCGCAAAGGTGGCTATGCTGGGTAGGTGTTAGGTGTTGGGTGTTAGGTTTTAGGCTACATTACTACGGTGTTGCCATACCTCATCCGACAATGTGGATGAGGTAGTAGGTTAAGGAGTGCGATGCTCAATCTCGCGCACTCCAGGCTGGAACTTACACTAATGCTGGAACGGGGACACTGAGATGGGGATAGAGTGGGAACCCTTCACATAAAGTGGCAATCCGACGCATACATTCGTTAGCTACTTTATCGTCTTCAGGATTGAGTAATCGATCGGCAATAATGTTACCAATTTCTACAAACTCAGTCGTACCCATTCCGCGAGTAGTCATTGCAGGCGAACCGAGTCGCAAACCGCTAGTCACAAATGGAGATTCCGGATCGAAAGGTACGGTATTTTTGTTGGCAGTGATATTTACATCGCTAACCAAAAGATCTGCCTGTTTGCCAGTCATGCCGATCGATCGCAGATCGACTAACATCAGATGATTGTCAGTCCCATCAGAAACGATTTTAAAGCCCCGTTGTTGGAGTTGACTAGCCAGTGCTTGGGCATTGGTAATTACATTGCCGCAATAGGTCTTAAAGGCGGGCTGGAGAGCTTCGCCGAAGGCAACTGCTTTACCAGCAATTACGTGTTCTAAGGGGCCACCTTGACTGCCAGGGAACACCGACTTGTCGAGTTTTTTACCCAAATCGGCATCGCGAGTCATAATCAAGCCACCACGAGGGCCTCTGAGGGTTTTGTGAGTGGTCGTAGTTACGACATCGCAGTAAGGAATTGGGTTAGGATGGTGTCCGGTGGCAACCAATCCAGCGATATGCGCGATATCTGCCATCAAGAACGCACCGACTTCATCGGCAATCTCGCGGAATTTAGCAAAATCGATAATCCGAGGATAGGCAGAATAACCGCAAATTAGTAGTTTGGGACGATGTTTTTTTGCCAAATCGCGAATTTGGTCGTAATCTAATTGCTCGGTTTCCTGGCTGACACCATAGTGATTGACATCGAACCATTTACCTGAAAAATTGACTGGTGAACCGTGGGTAAGGTGTCCGCCGTGGGATAAATCCATCCCCATAATTTTATCCCCAGGATTGAGGAGCGTTAGAAAGACGGCAAAATTAGCTTGCGCGCCAGAGTGAGGCTGGACATTTGCCGCCGCCGCACCGAATAACTGCTTAACTCGATCGATCGCAATTTGTTCGATCTCATCTACAAATTCGCAGCCACCATAATAACGCTTGCTGGGTAGACCTTCGGCATATTTATTTGTAAGTACCGAACCCTGTGCTGCCATTACCGCCGCCGAAGTGAAGTTCTCACTGGCAATCAATTCGAGATGGCTGCGTTGGCGACCTAGCTCGGAACCGATTAAACTTGCGATCGCGGGATCTGTCTCTACTAAAAATTCTAAGTTAGTTTTTGCCATGATGCTAGTCTGTTTGAAATAGGTTGGAGATTGCGAAATCGATGTGGTCTCCCAGACTATCGATTATAGCTAATCGAGATCGATTCTCCCACCGATTATGTTTCCCCACTAGCATCTTCTCTCCTGTGGTTAGCTACTGGCAATCGACTAACACCAGTCGAATTTAGCACTATCTGTTACGGTTTCGATCGAGCCATTAACACTAAACTAGCTCATCGCCAAGTGCGGTAGTGAAATTGTCACTATTTCAGTAGCACGGATAAGATAGATATATGGGCGATCGTCGATTGTAAATCTGTCCAACGATAGATAATTCAGCTCTACCCAATCCAAAAATGGAGGTGGTACATGTTAGTAGTAGTTATCGATAACCAAATTATTGCGCCGCAACTAGTCTGTCAAGCCTGCCTGATGGCCGATCGCGATGGCAGACCGCGCTGGCAACAAGGTAAACTCGGTTGCGGTCGTCTTATCCGCAATCTCAATTTTTGCACCGAACCACAAGCCGATACTTATGAGTGTCAGATGGGGTTTAGGTTGGTGGAAATTGATTAGGCGTTAGGCGTTAGGTGTTAGGTATTAGGTTTTTGTTTGTGAGCCTTAAATTCAGGCGTTTAGGATGCAAGCATCTTTCTAAAATCCTTAGTAGACTCTAAAACCTAATTAAGCTGGCGAAGCAAGCATCCTAACTAATTTCCCTAACACCTAATTAAACTGCTGACTCAAAGCCACCGGATTATGAACGGTAATTTTTTTCTTTTGAATCGAGATGGTTTGATTGTCGCCATCGCGCAAGTCTCCGAGCAATCGCGTGACAGTAACGCGAGTAGAGCCGATGGCTTCGGCGATCGCTTGATGGGATAATTTAAGATCGATCGTAATGCCATTTCCATTAGGTACGCCAAAATCCCTACACAAGATCAGTAGGAAACTGGCAAGGCGCGATCCCATGTCTCTATGTGCCAGAGTTTCGATCATCATTTCAGTTTGGAGAATTCGTGACGACAAACCTCTAAGGACGATTAACGAGAGTTCGGGATTTTCTTTCAGCGATTTTTCAAATTGATCGATCGACACAGATAATAGCTCGACGGGGGTAAATGCAACCGCATGATAAAACCTGTCAGACTTATTC
Organism: Chamaesiphon sp. GL140_3_metabinner_50; assembly: GCF_025361915.1. Classification (GTDB taxonomy): domain Bacteria; phylum Cyanobacteriota; class Cyanobacteriia; order Cyanobacteriales; family Chamaesiphonaceae; genus Chamaesiphon. Next base: position 5,179 of record NZ_JANYJC010000358.1, on the reverse strand, counting down.
CCCGTAATCAGAGATAGCACCCCAAATACGCTATTTTCGCGCAGTAGAGCCACTGTAATCTCTTCGCCTGCTTCGTAGACCCGCGACAACTTTACGGCACCTTTAGTAAGAAAATAGACGCGTTCTGCCGGATCGCCAGGGAAGAAAATAGTCTTATTACGATCGAATGTCTCGATTACAGGTGGAAACTCGCCTCCAGCCATTTGCTGAAAGACGGTAGCTAGCGGTTTATCTTGCATCATGACCATCTTAAATTTGCACTCACTTGGAATATTTGGGACTTACAATTTCAGACTCGATCGAAGTGTAAATCTTCTCGCGCTCGATCGCTTATGGACTAACGAAGGTCGCTAGGTACTGGATCTTGTCGAAATTGTTGAACTGCGACTCTCGATCGAATGGTATTACACATCACTTAATCTGACTTGCCGCTAGTTTTTTGTATCACAGAATACGAAGCACCCAGAGATGAGCCAAGTTGCTAGTGACGATTTTGCACTATGGGAAGTGAAGAACAGCTAACAACCCACTTCCGATTCCCTACCCCTAGCCACACAAGTAACTGGTAACTGTTCGCAGCGAACTGATATCATGAGCCGTGCGAGTTATAAGTATGGAATAGAATTATCGTGCTAAATTTAAGCGGCAAAAATGCCCTAGTAACTGGAATTGCCAACAATCGTTCGATCGCATGGGGAATCGCTCAACAACTCCATGCGGCGGGAGCTAATATCGGGATTACCTATCTTCCTGACGAGAAAGGTAAAATGGAGCGCAAAGTGGAAGAATTAGTCGCTCCCCTCAACCCTAGCATTTATCTACCACTCAACGTTCAAGATGACGAACAAATCGATCGGACTTTTGCCGAAGTTGGCGAAAAATGGGGACGCGTGGATATTTTGATCCACTGTCTGGCATTTGCCAATAAAGAAGACCTATCTGGCGATTTTAGCAAAACTTCTCGTGCTGGTTTCGCACAGGCGATGGATATTAGTACCTACTCGCTCACTCGGCTGGCAGGTGCGGCGAAACCCCTGATGACAGAAGGTGGGAGTATCGTCACACTAACTTATCTCGGCGGGGTGAAGGTAATTCCCAATTACAACGTGATGGGAATTGCCAAATCGGGTTTAGAGATGAGCGTACGCTATCTTGCATCAGAACTCGGCCCTCATAATATCCGCGTCAATGGTATTTCTGCTGGCCCGATTCGGACATTGGCATCTTCGGCTGTCGGTGGTATTTTAGATATGATTCACCATGTTGAGAAAGTAGCACCATTACGCCGGACAGTGACGCAGACTGAAGTTGGTAATACGGCGGCCTTCTTATGTAGCGATCTGGCTAGTGGGATTACCGGACAAATTGTTTATGTCGATGCTGGTTACGAAACGATCGGCATGTAATCTTACATCTTAGAAATGAGGGATGCTCCACTCTCTACCCTCATTTTTAAGCTGTACGCACAAGTCGCATAGATTTCGGTTGACACGGTTGTACATCGATATTTGTTATGATTTTTTATAAAAGAAATCATTATGACTCGCCAAGAAATCGAAAGTCAATTGCTAACTTTATCGCTTTCTGATAAAGCGGAGATGGTTCAAAGCCTGACTAAAACTCTGAACATGAGCGGTAAGGGCATTACCAAAACTCCAGGTGTCTGTGGCGGAACAGCCTGCATTGCGGGAACGCGGATTGCGGTTTGGCTATTAGTCGAAGCACAGCAGTTGGGCATTAGTGAAGCCCAACTATTACAGGATTATTCCCACATTACCGCCGCCGATTTAGTCAATGCGTGGAGCTACGCTGATGCTTATTCTGAAGAAATTGCCGCAGCAATTCGTGTCAATAACGAGGTATAGGTAATGGCGCGGTTGTATATGGACGAGCAGTTTCCCAAAGTAGTGAGTCAGCTACTGAGGGAAATGGGACATGATGTTTTAACTGTGCAAGAAGCTGGCAAAGGCAATTTGGGTATTCCTGATGAGGATGTGTTATCTTTTGCCATTGGTGAAGATCGAGCGGTTGTGACCTTAAATCGAGATAATTTTGTGCGATTACATCGTGCCGATGCCCAGCATTGCGGTATTATTGTCTGCACCAACGATCCAAATCGTTGGCGAAGCCTCTCGTAAGAGAATCGAGCATGGCAATTCGGCGACATGAATCGATCGTTTCGCAAGAATTTCTGCCAGGTAATTTGATTCGGGTAGTTCGTCCGGCAAAATAATTATGATTTATGTGTTTGTAAGTTGAAGAATGAAACCCAATATTTCCAGGATACTGGTAAGTGAGTTGGGTTTTGCCATCGCTCAACCCAACCTACATTTTTCAAACTCAAGCAAAATAGACCGATGGCAAGGTTATTTACGGTGAGAATTGGTTATGATGTTGGTGTGAGCTTTGGTGGCTTGAATTGATAGATAGATCCTTTAAGGTAGGTTGGGTTGAAGAATGAAACCCAACATTTCTAGGATGTTGGTGAGTGAGTTGGGTTTCGCTATCGCTCAACCCAACCTACAGATTTTTTATCAGTACATATAATGACATTCTTTGACACAATGCCAGAATTATTGCTCGAATTGCTTCAAGAGCTAGAATTAATCGGCATAGATAATGAAGAGATATATGATACTGTCTGTCGCGAGAAAATGGGCGATCCAATTTGGGGTTTATTTATCTGTCCGGTGACCGAATATAAGTGGGCGGATGATTTTGGTTTATATAGTGATATTGAAAACCAAAGAGTTAAGCAAGTACTACAAACATATATTGACAACGCTAATAGAATAGTATCTAATTCACTTACTAATTTTCATCAAAGACTTGCAGCTTTTCAAGATGAAAGTGTCGAAACTGAAAGCAGAAGTTTATTTGACGAATTTTTTGGTTGGGCTAATCCAGATGAATTTGATGCTGGAGGAAAATGGTTTGGAGTTAAAAAACGAAACAATATTTTAGATGAAGATAAAATAGAAGAGGAATCGATCGATCTTTGTCCGATACCCCCAGGACAATTAAGTTTATTTAATCTGGACAGATATCTAGAGCTTTATCCGATACCAGAAGGACAGTTGAGTCTATTTGACGATTTAAAACAGTAGTAGAGATTTGCAGATTAATTACATGCAATCGATTATCGCTGGGGAGGGCGGGTTTGATTTAGATTTTTAGTATTATCCGTAGGCGATCCCATAAACCCGCCCCTACGGATTGTGTATAATTTAACTAGGTTAATCTACTCGATCGTATGTCTCAAACTCCCCTACTAATTCTTGTCGATGGTCATTCTTTAGCTTACCGTTCTTACTTTGCATATGCCAAAAGTAAGAGCGGCGGCTTGACGACTTCGGCGGGAGTGCCGACGAGTATTTGTTTTGGATTTGTCAAGGCTTTGGTGGAGATTATTAATAGTCAGAAACCGGATTCAATGGCGATCGCGTTTGATTTACGCGCGCCGACTTTTCGGCATGAGGCTGATGATAATTATAAAGCCGATCGAGCCGAAACGCCTGAAGATTTTACGATCGATATTCAGAACTTATACCAACTACTAACGGCTTTGAATTTACCGACGATTACGGCGGTGGGATTTGAGGCGGATGATGTATTGGGGACGCTGGCGGGGAGAGCTAGCCGCGAGGGTTATCAGGTGAAGATCTTATCTGGTGATAAGGATATGTTTCAATTAGTGAGCGATCTGGGTAAGGTAAGTGTCTTGTACCTATCATCAGCTTACTCGCAAAGTGGGGCATCTGTAACCGAGATGAACGAGCAGGGTGTACTCGATAAGATGGGAGTGACTGCGGCGCAGATTGTCGATTATAAGGCTTTATGTGGGGATAAGTCGGATAGCATTCCTGGTGTGCGGGGAATTGGTGATAAGACGGCGGTGAAGCTGTTGAATGAATATGGAGATCTGGCGACTATTTACGATCGCGTGGAGGAGATTCCAGGTGCAAATGGGAAGAAGCTAGTTACAGGTAAGGAGGATGCTACTCATTCGCAATATTTGGCGAAAATTATTACTGATGTGCCGTTAGAAATTGAGTTACCAGAGACGAAATTAACTGGGTTTGATTTTAAACAGGTGCAGCCAATTTTGCAAACATTAGAACTGCATCGATTTAGTAAAGATATTGAGAAACTACAAGAAGCTTTTGGTGGCGCGGCGGCTCCGACTCCTGAGAGTATCAATCATCCTCACGAGCCAGTACGAGAGATTGTGAGTACGAGTGGATCGATCGTCATTCATGATGATGGTGGTGATGATATGTGGTTTTTTAGTGCTGAAGATACTGATAAATTTCAACTCAGCAAGCTATCACCGATTCAACCACAAATTATCGATACTGTCGAGAAATTACAGGCTTTAATTACCAATCTTCTACAACATACCGATCCAAATCGTCCCGTTGCTTGGGATACAGAAACTACTGACTTAGAACCGCGCAATGCAGAATTAGTGGGGATTGGTTGTTGCTGGGGAGCCGAATCTGACAGGATGGCATATATTCCCATCGGGCACGAGAAAGGTGATAATTTAGAGCTAGAGTTAGTCCTGAAAAATCTCAAACCAATCCTAGAATCTGCGACTTATCCGAAGGTATTGCAGAATGCAAAATTCGATCGATTGGTATTTAAAAACCAAGGTATTAACCTCCAAGGCGTTGTCTTCGATACGATGCTGGCGAGCTATGTCTTAAATCCCGACAGCAGCCACAACCTCACCGATTTATCCAGCCGCTATCTGAGCATCGTCCCCCAGAGTTACGATGACTTAGTACCAAAAGGACAAACTATCGCGAACATTAGTATCCCCGCCGTCGCCGAATATTGCGGGATGGATGTTTGGGGTACCTACCGCCTCTACGATCTCCTTACAGCCGAATTAGCCGCCGCACCTAAGTTACTCGCACTGTTGAAAGACATCGAATTACCCCTCGAACCGATCCTTGCCAACATGGAAGATCGGGGTATCAATATTGATGCTGAATATCTGAAAACACTCTCGCTAGTATTAGCTGAAGACTTAGCCAAAATCGAAGAACAAACTTACACACTCGCAGGTGAAAAATTCAATCTCGGTTCGCCAAAACAACTCGCGCAGATATTATTTGAAAAACTCCAATTAGACACCAAAGGCATCCGCCAAACTAAATCCGGTTACTCCACC
>NZ_JANYJC010000341.1 GCF_025361915.1 Chamaesiphon sp. GL140_3_metabinner_50 | reverse complement strand
GCTAAGTCTACCAATCGATCCACAACATCGCCGCGCAAAACTTGAAAAGTCTGAGACGCGCTGGCTACTTTTTGCCAATTTTGCTCGATAATACTGCAAGCTGCACTCGATTTGTCGATCGCGATCGTCATCCGAGCATCTCGACACAGAGCCTCTGCACCCATCGCACCACTACCCCCACATAAATCCAGCCAGCGACAACCAGAAATCGATCCTTGCCAAATATTGAACACCGCCTGTCTCACCCGCACTGGTGTCGGTCTAGTTTCCAATCCCGGCAACGTTTTCAGCTCTCGATTTCCATAGATTCTAATACTCATTAATAATTCCCCTCAATTACTAGCTCCGGATTCGATTAGCTGAAGCACATAGTTCGGCTAACTCACAATCTGGACAATTAGGTTTTCTCGCATTACAAATAGCTCGACCATGATAGATCGTCATAATCGAAAAGTTTTCCCAATCCACTTTGGGCAAAAGCTTCATCAGATCTTGCTCGATTTTAATCGGATTTTGATGTTTAGTCAAACCAATTAGATTAGTTAGTCGTCTGACATGAGTATCGACAGTCACACCTTGAATATTGCCAAAAGCATGAGCCGAAACCACATTGGCTGTTTTTCTCGCTACGCCAGGTAAAGTCAATAACTGTTCCATTAATTGCGGTACTTCACCATTAAATTCCTCAACTATCTTCCGACAAGCACCTTGAATATTTTTAGCTTTATTGTGATAAAATCCAGTCGATCGCACCAATTTTTCAATATCTAAAATATCGGCATCCGCCATCGATCGCGCATCGGGAAATTTAGCGAATAATGCTGGTGTTACTTTATTCACCCGCTCGTCGGTACATTGCGCTGAAAGAATCGTTGCCACTAATAATTGAACGGGTGTTGTATAGTCCAAACTACAGGTAGCATCGGGATAAAGCCGTTTCAATCTGAGCAGAACTTCTAATGCTCGTTTCTTCTTAGATGTCCACTTGCGATCGATACTCATTGCGGATTTTTAGTTAGATAGCGATTTGTTAGATTTCCATTTTATAATATTAACAAGGTTATTTAGAAACTTTGCAATGGTTTCGATCGAAAGGCGAAGAGTCAGAACAACACATGGCGGCGGCACTAAAAATCTACGCAGCAGCACAGAAAACGGCTGCTGGGATGTCTAAATATATTTAGTTAGTGGTTCGATCGATTTCACAAAGCGGAGGCTACGCCAATGAGTTTAGGTGCTCTCGATCGAGCTAAACAATCGGTTTTATATTAGATAAATCTTCGAGATTCGCTCCATTAGTAAGGATGGAGTTATAATCTTGGTATACTTATCCCCAATCGTATGTCTTCTGCTGCCATCACAACAATTGTTAAAATGGTCGAGTCTCTGCCCGACGATTTGCAAGAGCGGGTTTCTGAGCATATTCGTGAATATATTGCCGATCTAGATGACGAAGCAAAATGGGATTCTTCCTTTCAGAAATCTCACACTAGTTTAGTTGCGGCTGCTAGAAAAGCGAAGCAAGAAATTGTAGAGGGCAAGTCAGTACCGATGGACTATGACAGGTTATGAGATTCGATTGGGACAAAAATAAAGCAGCCAATAATCTACTTAAACATGGAGTATCATTCGATGAAGCAAAAACAGTCTTTGACGATCCACTCTATGTTGATTTCTACGATCCAGCACATTCTGATGATGAGGATCGTTATCTAATCGTGGGAGAGTCTAAACAGAGACGTTTATTAATTGCTTCTTATACAGAAAGAGGCAATTTAATTAGACTAATTAGTGCTAGAGAAGTAACACGTACTGAGAGGGAAGTTTATGAAGAAGGATAAATCAGAATTAGATGATGAACTTTTGCCAGAATACGATCTGAAGAGTTTGAGAGTCAGAAAATTAGGATCTGGACGAAAAAGCTTCGGTAGTGCAATAGTTAGGCTGGAACCAGACGTGGCGGAAATGTTTCCGAGTGCTGATGATGTCAATGAGGCGTTACGATTATTAATTCAGATCTCCCAACGTCAGGCAGGCAAGAATTCTGCAACTTTCGAGTAAAACAATCGATCGAGTTTAAACGCTCTCGATCGAGGTAATCGGGCTTGGTAACGCTGAAGTATTCAATGAGAAGATTGAGACTCAACTATCACCAGATCGCAAGTTCGTTACAATGAGGTGCTGTCTGTCAGGGTGAAATTCGATGCATCGTCTCGCTACAATACCGGGTGGTTGGAATCCTGCGGCTGAAGGTGTCATTTTTGTCGAACAACAGCCAGCCCCGATCGCATTTATTACCGCCGCCGATACTGATATTCAGACATTAGCAGTCGCCACAGCCCAGTTATCAGCGGATTTTCCTCAGGTGCGGGTGGTGAATTTGTTGCAGTTGCAGCAGCAATTGACGATCGATACTTATGCTGAGGATGTATTGACGGCGGCGCAGGTAATTATCATCCGGTTAATTGGGGGTCAATCTTACTGGAGTTATGGGCTAGAAGTCGTCCAGGAGACTGCCAGACAGACGGGAGCGGTGTTAATCGTTCTGCCAGGTGACGATCGCCCCGATCCGACGTTGATGAGCCATTCTACAGCGAGTTTGGCGGATGTCGATCGAGTGTGGAAATATCTCATCGAGGGTGGGGTAGATAATTACCGTCAGCTATTGAATTTTATCGCGAGTCGGTGGTTGGATTTGGAGTGTGGATATCGCGATCCTGAAGTTGTGCCTCGCGTGGGGATTTATGATGAGGTGCGGTGGTTGCCGGAGGGAATGCCGTTACAGGGCGGGGCGGCGATTATTTTCTATCGGGCGCACTATCTATCAGGGAATCTAGCTGCGATCGAGGCATTATGTCAAGCTTTGGTCGATCGAAACCTGACTCCGGTGCCAATTTTTGTGTCTTCGCTCAAGGATCCGGTGGTCGCCGGGGTGTTAACTAGTTATTGTCAGCAGGGTGTGGATGTTTTACTCAATACGACGAGTTTTTCCCTGGCAAGTTTGGATGCGGATACGCCCCAGGTTGGTTTGTGGGCGACGCTGAATTTACCAGTTTTTCAGGTAATTTTGAGTGGTGCGGGGAAGGAATTTTGGGAGTCTGGTTGGCAGGGTTTGACACCCCGCGATATGGCGATGAATGTGGCTCTCCCAGAGGTGGATGGGCGGATTATTACGCGGGCGATTTCGTTTAAGGCGGTGCAAACTCAGAACTCGGCACTTCAGACGGATGTATTGGTGTATGAGCCTGTGCCCGATCGAGTCGAATTTGTGGCAGAATTGGCTCTAAATTGGAGTAAACTACGGCGGACGGAAGTATGCGATCGTAAGGTAGCCCTGATTCTGGCTAATTATCCGACTCGTGATGGTAGGTTGGCGAATGGGGTGGGTTTGGATACGCCCCAAAGTTGTGTGGAAATCTTGCACGCGCTGAAGGCTGCGGGTTATCAGGTTGGGGATATTCCGGCTGATAATGGGGAGTTGATTAAGTTATTAACGGCGGGAGTGACTAACGATCCTGAAGGCGATGGCTGGCGAAAGGCGCGTCAGTCGTTGGATGGTAAGGAGTATCGATCGCATTTTGAGACTTTGCCGATTTTAGTGCAGGCGGGGATTATTGAGAGGTGGGGAGAAGTTGATGGATTACCCCCCCAATCCCCCTTTCCAAGGGGGGCTTTAAACGATCGATCGTTATTGGAGAAAGCGGAGATGGTGGATCCCCCTAAATCCCCCTTCAAAAGGGGGACTAAGAACACAGATTCGAGCGTAGATCTAGAAGCTAATCCGGTTCCCCCCTTTTTAAGGGGGGCTAGGGGGAATTCACCATCTCCGCAACCCATTAATTACCCCATCCCCGGCATCCAATTCGGCAATGTCTTCGTCGGCATCCAACCCGCACGCGGCTACGACAAAGATCCCAACCTCAACTACCACGCACCCGATTTAGTGCCACCCCACCAATACGTCGCCTTCTACCACTGGGTTCGATCGAATTTCGGTGCAAATGCGATCGTGCATGTGGGCAAACACGGTAACTTAGAATGGCTCCCCGGCAAAAGCGTCGCTCTGTCAGAAAATTGCTATCCCGAAGCTGTATTCGGAGCCATGCCCCATTTATACCCCTTCATCGTCAACGATCCTGGTGAAGGTTCCCAAGCAAAACGCCGCACCCAAGCCGTAATTCTCGATCATCTCACGCCGCCAATGACTAGAGCAGAACTCTACGGCGGTTTAAATCAGTTGGAGGGTTTGATCGATGAATATTATGAAGCCCAAACCTTAGATCCATCACGAATGCCAGTAATTCGCGATCGATTAATCGCCCTCATCCACCAAGAACACCTCCACGAAACCCTAGCCATCGAAATCCCCGCCCAGGAGGGCGTACAAAGCAAGGGGGGGGTGGGTTCCGACGCGCTCCTCACCCAATTTCTAAACACCGCTGATGGTTATTTATGCGAACTGAAAGAAGCCCAAATTCGCGACGGTTTGCATATATTTGGGCAGTGTCCCCAGAATACACAATTACGAGATCTTGTTGTCGCGATCGCGCGTAATCCGAATGCAAACAGACTGGGTTTAACTCGTGCAATTGCCCTAGATTGGAAATGGGATTTCGATCCATTGACGGCTAATTTGGGTGAAGAATTTGTGGGATCCGATAACCCTGGAGATCCCCCTAAATCCCCCTTCAAAAGGGGGACTAGGAACATAGATTCCCGCACAGATCTAGATCCGATTCCCCCCTTTCCAAGGGGGGCTAGGGGGGATTCAGATGCTGAAACGAAGCTAGCAACCAAACCCTGTCGCATCATCGGCGATGCAGTAGAAATCCTCGAACATCACGCCGCAGAACTAGTCTCTGCTATCCTCACCAGTCAAACCCCAACCGTCGGCACCCATACCCAAGCCGAACTAAACTGGATTGCCACAAAACTCCTCCCCGCACTCCGCCAAACCCCCCAGGAAATGACAAACCTCCTGCGCGGCTTAAACGGCGAATACATCCCCAGCGGCGCATCCGGCGCACCCACACGCGGCAAACCCGAAGTCCTCCCCACCGGACGAAATTTCTACTCCGTCGATATCCGCGCTGTCCCCACCGAAACCGCCTGGTGTCTGGGACGCAAAGCCGCAGAAGTGCTGATCGATCG
>NZ_JANYJC010000080.1 GCF_025361915.1 Chamaesiphon sp. GL140_3_metabinner_50 | reverse complement strand
ATGGGTAGACACCCTGAAATGCCTAATCGTGAGGCTAAGTTGCTCAAGCAACAAAAAGGAAAATGCGCTCATTGTGGACTGACGTTCCGTGAAGGAGATGTGATGGAAGTAGACCATATTATTCCCAAATCCATTGGAGGTAAGAATGAATGGAAAAATCTACAACTTTTGCATCGACATTGCCATGACATAAAAACTGCCAGTGATGGTAGTACGAAGTCTGTAATGACAAAAAGTTAACACATTGAGTAGCCGGATGAGTTGGAAACTCTCATGTCCGGTTTCGGATAGGAGGGGTGGAGTGGTAACACTCCGCCTCGACCTTACCAACTTTGGTTAAGGCTGCCCTAGTTTCATTCTGGCTGATGAGCGACTTGTACTGAGCCACTGCGGAAGTATAGCCGAATCACAACTCAACTTACAGATCTCACTTTCATCTCCCATCTCCCCGCTCCCATCTCCCATCTCCCCGCTCCCATCTCTAAGGAGACATCCGAAAATAAGGATACTGAATCGGGATACCTGGTTCTTTTTCGAGGTCGAAATTAATTACCTTCCAACAAGGCTGCGTGTTAGATTCAGAGCTAAATTCGACGGGTAGACCGAACAAACGGGGAATCGTTGGTTGTTCGGTATTGTTGCTACTCCAGGGATGATGGCGACTTTCCTTGCTAGCACTGTCGCCAACCAGATAGCCGCCGATTAAATCGCGGTACCGCTCGGCAATAATTACCTTTGTCGCGCGGTAGCCTTGAGTGTACAGCCGATCGAGCGCATCGTGAATCTCAAATCGAATCCCATCGGGATGAGTATGCTGGCGGTACCATTCACCTTCCCATAGGCACCAATGTCGGCTAGATTGCAGATGAACCAATTCGCTCGTATTTGGATCGGCTTCAAAAGCCCCATGTCGAGAGCATAAATAAGTATCTGTGAGTGTCAAAGCCGAAATAGTTTGCCGACAATGGGGACACTGAATCTCTGGGCCGAAAATGGGGTATTGGAGAGCAAAGTTCATGTCAGGAGCGCGGCAGGCGAACAGCCCGTGCGGGATGAGTAAACAAATGTGTCGAGCTGTGAGTCTATTTATTGCATTATACTTTACACGCTGGCGTTGATGCAGCCTGTTTTAGTAGAGAATCGATCGAGGCTGATAATATCTAAATTAGACAATTGCTAATGAGAATCGAGCGTTTTAGAAGATTTGTGGGAATGATAATTTTATCCTGAGTGTGTTTCGCTACTGGAAAGATGATGTCAACGCGCAACCTGCCGTTGAGATTAACATCACCTGTAGTGAAAGCAATTGAGGTGTCGCGCCGCTAGTGATGACATCTGACCCTATATCTAAGGATCTAAACACATGCAGCGATCGATCTTCAGCAGTGGAGATATATCAACGATCTTCAAACCCGATCCGATCGGAGATCGTTATTGGTATCAATAAATTCACAAATTGATGCCTCCGTCAAGTATTGTGGGTAAGATAAGACTGGGATAGTTACGTCTATTTGAGCTGTAGTAAATCATTATTCATTATTGTGTCTACCTCAGATAAATTTTAAAACTATAATGTCCGACTAAAACATCTCAAACGGGTGTTTACAAGCGGTTCTCTCTGAGGGAGTCGCTGCTACTACATTCAATGCCGTGAAACTTCGCGATAGAAACTCAATCAAATTTAAGCTAGATTAGCACTCGATTAAATATTAGATAGTCGATGGTAAATCTGGCTAAAATGCGAGATATAAAAATATCTGTTTAGGAACAGGAAAATGGACGATAACAAGCAGCAGATCATTCACTACTTTATCGAAGAAGCGCAAGAACATTTAGTGACAGTAGAACAAGGTTTATTAGACCTTGCCGAAGTGATCTCCGACGCAGAGCGCGTCAATGAAATGTTTCGGGCTGCCCACTCGATTAAGGGCGGTGCAGCAATGCTAGGGTTTGAAGGCATTCAAGCAACCGCACATAAATTAGAAGATTGCTTTAAGATTTTACGCGATCATCCCGTCCCGATCGATCGAAAATTGGAAACGCTATTTTTGGGTGGATATGATGCGCTCAAAGCATTAGTAGAAGAATTGGCGAATTCGCCCACCCTGAGTTTGCGCCCGGAAGTAGTGACAAGTGTGTTGTCTGGCTCGGCTGCAAATTTTGTCGCGTTGGAAGAATATCTCGAAGAGATGCTCAATATCAATACTCACGATACTGCTGGTAGAGAAACCCCAGTCGCAGCGACTGTCGGTGGTAGTACCGCAGTCATGGCACCGCCGATTAATATCGTCGCGATCGTCACGACGACACTTCAGCAGATGTTAGGCTTATTCAAGCAAGGCGACAACCCTGCTAATCGCCAACAATTAGTCGGCATCGCGCAGTCATTGTCAAGTATCCGTCCAGATGCTGGCAACTGGCAAGCTTTAATTAGAACCACCGCACAGGCAATCGCCAATCCGCATAATACTTACAATGCCGTTGCGCCGCTGGTTATTCGCGAGTTGAAACAAGCGGGCGATTTACTCGCCGCCGGACGCGAACGCGAAATCGTGGTTTCAGTAGGTCTGCAACAGGCAATCTCTACTGCGGCACCAATCGCACCAATCGCGCCAGCAGTGCCAACTCCAACCGCACCAGCAGTCGCTCAAATTACGATTCCAGTCGATGTTCGCGGTGCCGCACAAGGCATTCTCCAGAACTTCAACCGTCAGCAAGTCACCGAATTAGTCGTCTTACTCCATCGGGTAATTTCTAATTCTAAGCAAAATTAGTTGCACCTAAATCGGGTGGAACATCTTGCCATCTGCCATCACCGACAGCGCGAATTGCCTCGGTGAGCTTAACTTCTCCAGTGTACAGGGCGCGACCGACAATCGCGCCAGTGACACCCACGGCAGTCAGCGACAGCAGATCGAGTAAATCTCGCAGCGAACTGACCCCACCAGAGGCAATGACGGGGATGTTGATGCCGCTGGCTAGTTCCCTTAATGCTGCCAAGTTTGGCCCCGTTAAGGTGCCATCGCGGTGGATATCCGTGTAAATAATTGCCGCGACACCCATTTGCGCCATTTGTTTGGCTAAATCGACTGCTAACACCTCTGAAGTTTCTAGCCAGCCTTTAGTGGCAACTTTACCAGCTCGTGCATCGATCCCGATCGCGATTCGATCGGGGTATTGTTGACATAATGTTCTGACTAGTTCGGGTTGCTCGACTGCAACCGTTCCTAAAATAATTCGATCGACCCCCAAAGTCAATAGCTGCCGAACGCTCGCTTCAGTTCGCAGTCCGCCCCCAACCTGAATTTGCACGGGTTGGGTGGCTGTTGTTTTGACCATTTCTACAATACTCGCGATCGCGGCAACATTTACAGGCTGTCCGGCTTTAGCACCATCTAAATCTACTAAATGGAGTTTATTTGCGCCCTGTACGAGCCAATCGCGCGCCATATTTGTAGGATTGTCGTTAAATACCTGAGATCGATCGTAATCGCCCTGATATAGTCGCACGCACTTACCATCTAACAGATCGATCGCCGGAAAAATATCCATAGTTTTGCACGGGAATTAGAGAATAGCTATAGCGAATTATACGGAAAAAGCTGGATCGCTGCACGATCGGTGACTATTTAGATACCTGAACGACCGAAAAAAGGTCGTAGATCTGAGGATATATTTAATAATAATTAATAAATATTAAACAATGAAGATCGGTTTTCCTACCACAGCACCAAACGCCGATCGGTGACAATATAATTGTTCGACTCTATACTATTGGAGCAAATATGATTGTTTCTAATTGGCGCAAGGCATTAATGCCGATCGTCTTATCGGTAGCTTTACTATTCTCAGCTTGTTCGAGTAAAGAACCATCTAAATATGCTACCACTCAAAAAGAGACTTCGGGTAGAAGCGCACCCGCCGCAGTTGCTAAAAATGCCGAAGCTGGCGGCGATTTTAATAAATTCTTCCCTCAAGGTGATGCTGGCTTTGCCCGCGTATTTTCCCAAGAGAAGAAAGGTTTTGCTGAAGCCAAGCTAAATAAAGGTGGCAAAAATGTCGCAGTTTTATCAATTAGCGACACGATTAGTCTACCTGCGGCAGCGAAAAAATATGAAAAGAGTACCAGCAAAATTGGTAGCTATCCGCTGTTAGATGAAGCACCACTCAAAAGCACTGGGGTATTAGTCAATAATCGCTATCAAGTCAAAGTCGCTTCTCGCGATCCTTCCTTTACCGCTACCGATCGCCAAGCTTGGTTATCTAAATTTAACCTCGATGGACTATCTAAACTCAAATAGTTTAGCAATATTGTAATTATCTTCAGGAGTTATCTGTGAGCAAAGCAATTTTTGAATTAGTAGACGAGTTGCCCACTGGGGGATTAACCGTCATGTCATTGAATGCCCTAGATTTTGTCATTCCCGGACAATGGCAAAATATCGTTGGCTTCGACAATACCATTAAAATAGTTACTGGTACCGACGACCCAGACTATATTCAAGCGATCGGCGAACGTGCGGTAGCTTTGTATAATGACAAAGGCGAAGGCTATCAAACCGCCATGTGGCTTTATAATACGGTCGATTCTGGTTCGCGATTGCTCGGTGCAGCCGCGATGGCAAATAAAGTCGGCGAAAGTTTCTCAATGCTCAGTTTTTTGGGTAACATTACCCCTAAAGCTGAAACCGCTCAAACAATCGACCTCAGCGTCAAGTTAGTCGCCGAAATCGTGGCTTTCTGTCAGATTAACGGCATCCCTGGCGATAGCGTTGGTGATTTCCTGGCGGCGTTGGGCGATTATGGTGGCGAGTCGCTGATGCGAATGGCTGCTTTAATTTGCTTCGATGGTTTGATTCCATTAGGGCCAGATTTTATCGGCATGGTGATGGATAAGATGGGTGGAATGGGTGCTAATGAGCTAGAAGGTAATCAAACATTCAAAGGCATCAAAGACCAAATCCCTGGTGGTGATACGGGCGGAAAATTGGGCTTTATTACCGAGAGTTTTGGCTCTGTCAGCGGTTGGATGAGCGATTTTGTGACTTCACGCGGGTTAACCCCAGAGACAGTTGTTGGTAATCTCCGCAACTTCGTAGAAATCAGCGATGACAAGCTCGATTACTTGGGCGCGTTTCTCGATGTAAGTACCAATTATTACGAGCACACTGGTGCCCAGACGCTTGCCAGACGTTTAATAGAGCGTGCTGCTGCCGAAATGTAGGCCGATCGAGATCCGACGGTTATAGTCGGGTTTTGAGCTGCGTGTCTCATTATCAGCTACTTGTTTGCGCTCCGCTCGGTAAATATTTGCCGAACGGGGCGCATTCAATTTTTTAACGTGAGTTCTGGCGCAAGACTGGGTACGCTAAAGTTATTGGTGCTGTGGTGTCGATCGCTAGCAACTACCCAAAAACGCGTAAATTTATGGCGGAATTTGGGCACTCTCAAATAACATTAGCTGAAATACTCGAAGTTTGGTAAGATAGAACCCATATATACATTATTCTCGTAAATTATTATGCTAACTGTCCAATCTTTTGCGATCGAATTTGGCTGAAACTAATACTTTTGCTCTTGTCGATCGATGCTCTATTTCTTGATGGTTGTGTGATGTGGTTAGCCTAGTGCGATCTAATTTACAGCCGAATACTTAAAATCTATATCTTTAATTAATTAGCTAAACTTATTCACAAGGTCGTGTCTTCGATAGCTGTGGATCTATGGTTGGGTGATTCCTTACCCTAGATAATCGTGTCAATCTAAATTTGGCTCGATCCAGAACATCGAAAATCGACTCATTTTAATTTATCAAAAAATAATACAGGTACTATTTATAATGTTTTCTGCCGCCAACCGTCTTTCCATTTTTGTGGACGGTAATAATATGTTTTATGCCCAACAAAAAAATGGGTGGTTTTTCGATCCTCGGCGCGTGCTAGAGTATTTTACGAAAGAACCAGAGTTAATGCTTATTAACGCTTTTTGGTATACTGGACTCAAGGACTCTCAAGATCAACGCGGGTTTCGCGACGCACTGATCAGTCTGGGTTACACCGTTCGTACCAAAATCCTGAAAGAATACTACGATGATACTTCCGGTCGCTATTCCCAAAAAGCGAATTTGGATATTGAAATTGTGGTCGATATGTTTAATACTGTAGATCAGTACAATCGAGTTGTGCTGTTTAGTGGTGATGGTGATTTCGAGCGAGCGATCGAATTACTGCGATCCAAAAATACTCACATCACCGTTATCTCGACCGAGGGGATGATTGCCAGAGAACTGCGTAATGTTACCGATCGATATATCGATCTCAATGATATTCGCGATCGAATCGAAAAAGTTGATTCTTTATAGGAAAACTAATTCAAGTGTTAGCAAGACAACAACTAAAAATCATAATGCAGTCTAATTTATTAGAGCTATTAGTGCTTATTTAGGTGACAGAAAATTCTCGTTAGTAAATCTGTCACCTTAAAAATATCGTTAAGTATCCCCGACTTCTTCCAAGAATTCGGGGATCTAGCAGCTCGATTAGTAATTCCTGACATTATTATTTTTAGGTATCTAGCATCATGACTCAGCAACCAGAAACAGATCGCATAATTATTTTCGATACCACCTTGCGCGATGGCGAACAATCTCCCGGCGCAACCCTCAACGCCGATGAAAAACTGACCATTGCTCGACAATTAGCCCGTTTGGGTGTCGATGTCATCGAGGCTGGTTTTCCATACTCCAGCCGGGGTGATTTTGAAGCAGTCCACCAGATTGCCGATCTTGTCGGTACGCCATCGGGGCCGATTATTTGCGGCTTGGCACGCGCCAGCGAGAAAGATATTAAAGCCGCCGCAGACGCACTCAAGCCTGCGGCTAAACCTCGCATTCATACATTTATTGCGACATCTGATATTCACCTAGAATATAAACTCAAAAAGACTCGTAAAGAAGTCTTGCAAATTGCTGGCGAAATGGTGGCTTATGCCAAAACTTTCGTCGATGATGTCGAATTTTCGCCCGAAGATGCCGGACGCAGCGAACCAGAATTTTTGTATGAAGTATTAGAACGTGCGATCGCCAATGGTGCGACGACTGTTAATATTCCCGATACGGTTGGTTATACAACTCCTGCCGAATTTGGTGCCCTAATTAAAGGTATTAAAGAAAATGTCCCGAATATCGATCGGGCGATTATTTCTGTCCACGGACACGACGATTTAGGGTTAGCTGTTGCGAACTTTTTAGAAGCAGTTAAACATGGCGCGCGGCAATTAGAATGTACCATTAATGGCATCGGCGAACGCGCGGGTAATGCTTCATTAGAAGAACTGGTAATGGCTCTACACGTCCGCCGTCAGTACTTCAACCCGTTCTTAGGTCGTCCCGTCGATTCGGCTGAGTCGTTAACAAATGTCGATACCCGTCAGATTTATAAAACTTCCCGCTTAGTATCGAGTCTCACCGGAATGATCGTTCAACCCAATAAAGCGATCGTTGGAGCTAATGCTTTCGCCCACGAATCGGGCATTCATCAAGATGGAGTGTTGAAAAATAAACTCACCTACGAGATTATGGATGCCCGATCGATCGGATTGACTGATAATCTAATTACCCTAGGTAAATTATCCGGTCGCAATGCCTTCCGCACGCGCTTATCAGAACTGGGGATCGATTTATCCGAAAACGACCTTAACAAAGCCTTCTTGCGCTTTAAAGATGTCGCTGATAAGAAAAAAGAAATTACCGATCGCGACTTAGAAGCGATCGTTAATGATGAGATCAAACAATCTCCCGAAATCTTTGTTCTCGATCGCGTTCAGGTCACTTGCGGCGATCGCGCTCAACCTACCGCAACTGTAACGATCCGGATGCCCAACGGTGAAGAATTGACCGATGCCGCGATCGGGACTGGCCCCGTAGATGCCATTTACAAGGCGATTAACCGCGTTATCGACGTTCCCAACCAATTAATCGAATTCTCGGTACAATCGGTCACAGCGGGCATTGACGCGATCGGCGAAGTGACGATTCGGCTCAAGTATCAGGATTATACTTATTCTGGTTATGCGGCGAATACCGATATTATTGTCGCCTCGGCGCAAGCGTACATTAATGCCCTCAACCGTTTGTATGCTGCTAAAACTAAGTTAGAAGAAGCTGCCAGTCAGTTGGCGGTTAATAGTTAACAAATGAGGTAGGGGCAATTCATGAATTGCCCCTACCTCATTTTTTAGCGAACCTCAGTTCGGGCTAAGGAAACTCGATCTGCTCCGCTCAGGCACCGCCCTGAACTGGAAGTGTTTCGTTCCGAAAGGCTACGCCAACGGGCTAATAGCTCAAGTTCGTTGAAACGAACTAATTAATTTGGTAGTTCGTTTTAACGAACTTTTGCTATTAGCCCCGCTTGGTGCGCTGTCTTGTCGGTTTTTTATTCTGGGGGAACCCCAGAATAAAACCGCCGCTAAACCGTCGGGGAACAAAGGCGTGCGCGCATCCGCAAATTCATTTGAGGGCGATGCCAAAACGAAGCTAAGAGTCATAGATTACCTACGGTACGCTACGCGAACGGGAATCCTTGACCCGAACTGACGTTAGCTACGACGATAAACATCCCGATCGCGACCCAAACTAAACCCGATCGAATGGCGTAAGCTACGATTGCCCCAAATTATAAATACCATAATCGCACTTGCCGCCATTCCTGTCCCGATCGTGAAAATTCCAGGATAACCCAGATCTTTGGCCACCAGCCCAAATACAGGCGCGGCAATCGCAATCCCCAGATCTAGCCCCGTAATACAGATTGCTAATACTTGTCCCCGCTGCTGGGGTAAAGATCGATCGGATACTAGCGCAACTGTCATCGGCATTAAAGTACCGCTACCCAATCCTTCTAAGATGGCACCAAAGATAAAACTCGTCTGACTGTGAGCTGTCGCCAGACAAGCTAGTCCCGCAGTATAGCAGCACAGGCTCCCGGCAATAAAGATTCCCCGCCCATAAAGATCGGATCTGGTGCCAATTACCGATCGGGAACTAAAACTCGCTAGTGCCGCGATCGTATAGAATAAGCCAGGATTAAAATCGATGTGCAGAGTTTTGATATATAAAGGTAAAAATGTATGAATCGCACCAAACGGAAATCCAACTAGCAGTAATACTAAAGCGGGAATTCCGAGAGCTGGATTAGTCAAAATTTTCCAGATTGAAATACTTGGATCTGGCTCAGTTTGTTCTAAATTGCGCTCGATGCGCGGGTTGTGCAATTGAGTAGCGGCGATAAATGAAATTGTCCCACACCCGATCGCAATCCAAAAGATTTCGCTATACATCCCCAGGACTTGCAAGTAACCGCCGATCGCGGGGCCTAATCCGACACCAACGGGGTTTGTCAGGCTCATTAAGCCGATGATTTCGCCGCGTTGCTTGGGGGGAGCCAAATCGACAACTAAGGCACTGTAAGCCGTTGTAAATGCGGCGATACTAATGCCATGAAATGCCCGAACCAACATTAGTAATGGCATTGAAGTAAACGCCAGATAGCCCAAAGGTGCGATCGCGGCTACCGCCGTACCGACGAGTAATACTAACTTGCGCCCTTTAAGATCGACTAATTTACCCACAATTGGCCGCGTTGCCAATAACCCGATCGCAAATGCTCCGATAATTAAGCCTACCTGTTGTTGCTTAAACCCGACCGTATCTAGATAGTCAGGTAGTGTCGGTAATAAAATCGCGATACTTATCCAAAATAATAAGCCCGTGAAAAATAACACGAGCAAACTTCGCCGCTGTTGCGGTTCGAGCTGATTCAAAGTATTCATTTAGGGAATTGGGGGGGGTTGCTCTATAAAGGAGCTGCTTTAAAAAGCTTCATCTTACTCGATATTCGATGGTATGAGTCGAACTAACCCATTCACCCTTGTCATTGTAGCTGCGAATCAATCGCTGACGTTCGTTATCTGATAATAACCACCCCGCCTCTACAAAAAATGGCTGGCGGTGACTAATTTGCAACGGAATATTGCTCGAAACACCATCGGGCAATAATAACACCTGCCGAGGTGTTGCTCCTTCGTCAAAATACAGCCGATTGCCATCGATTTTCGCAGTTGAGGAAATCGTTCTGCCACCAAAAGATAATTGTTGCACCAACGAGCCACCAACTTCGCTAACTTCTAAATTCGTGGTGTAAGTCTCTGGCTCTTTCCAGTCGGCAAATACCGTCTGAGCTTTACCTTCCCACTTACCGACTAACTGCTCTACCCTCAAATCTGGGCGCAATTTCGCATCGGTACCGCTCCGAATTTCTCGAATCAGCGTCTGACTCTCA
>NZ_JANYJC010000264.1 GCF_025361915.1 Chamaesiphon sp. GL140_3_metabinner_50 | reverse complement strand
CATCGTCGAGATAGGAGCGGGTTTGTTTTTGGCTGCGCTGTTGGCGGTGGAAGGTAATGGCAAAACGGTGCGATTCATCGCGCACGCGCCGCAACAGTTGAACGCCCGGTTGGTCGGCTTCGGTGGGTAGTGGTAAACTTTCGCCGGGGACGAATATTTCTTCTTGTTGTTTGGCAAGGCTGATAATCGACATTTTATCGGTTAAATTTAGATCCTCTAAAACATTCATCACGGCGGATAATTGACCTTTACCACCATCGATTAAGACGACGTTGGGAAAATCGGGATCTTGGGTATTGACACCGCCTGCATACTTGCGAAATCGCCGTCTGGCAATCTCGGCATGACTGGCATAATCATCGGAATGTCCGATCGTAATTTCAGGGTTTTGGATTTTATAATGGCGATAGTGTTGCTTGGCGGGTAAGCCATCGATAAAGACAACTTGGGAAGCTACCGCATTGGAGCCTTGAATGTGCGAAATATCGAACCCTTCTATCCGACGCGGTAATTTGGGCAAGCCGAGAATTTCGGCGAGATCTTCGAGGGCGTTGGCATTGCGCTCTGTTTGGCGTTGGAGGCGTGCTAGTTCGTGAATGGCGTTTTTCTCGACCATCTCGATTAGCTCGGCTTTAAGCTGCCGCTGGGGGTTAACTAGGGTTACTTTCCGACCTTTCCGATCGCTTAAATAACTAGCTAAGATTTCACCTTCGGGAAGTGGATGTTGGACGAGAATTTCGGTCGGTATTTCTACTGAGTCGGCAGCTTGGTAATGAGCTTCGAGGACGCTTTGCAAGATCGCGCCTAAATCTGCGGGGGATGGCTCTGGAGTTTCGAGATCTGCGGTGAGCGATTGGACTTGGGCGGTAAAACCCAATCTCCCAACTAATTTACCCGCCCGAATTTGAAATAGTTGCACGCAAGCGGTTTTAGCATCGGCGGCTAGGGCGATCGCATCGCGAGAGATGGTATCGTCAGATAGTGAGACTTTTTGGTCGGCATTAAGGGCGGTGAGGTTATTAAGCCTGTCGCGAATTAGTCCGGCTTGCTCGAAATCTAGTTCCTCAGCGGCTTTGTCCATTTGGGATGTGAGGGTTTCGATTAATTCGCCAGTGCGCCCTTGAAAAATCATCGCTACTTTTTCGACGGTTTGGCGATATTCAGCAGGCGCAATTAAGCTTTGGCACACGCCGGGACAGCGACCGAGATCGTAGTTCAGGCACGGACGATCTTTAAATAGTGGTTGGGGTCTTTGTCTGAGTGGGAATGTCCGCTTGATAGTGTATAGTACATTTCTAAGCAGATGGGCATCGGTATACGGCCCATAATATTTGTCTTTACCCTTACCGAGCCGCCGATTGCGCGTGAGAAAAATCCGGGGATAGTCTTCCGACCAAGTGATGACAATATAAGGATATTTTTTATCATCCTTGAGCAGGACGTTAAAATATGGCTGATGCTGTTTGATCAGATTGGCTTCGAGAGCCAAGGCTTCGGCTTCGCTATCGGTGACGATAAACTCGATGTCTGCCACCTGACGCACCATCATGGCAATCCGAGGCGTATGATTGCTAGCTTCGCGAAAATAGGAACGCACGCGAGAGCGGAGTTTTTTAGACTTACCGATATATAGGATGCGATCGGTCGCATCTCGCATAAAGTAAACTCCAGGTTCGGGGGGGATTTCTTGCAATCGCCGTTCCAGATGAGCCGAACCTGTAGGAACGATCGCAGCGCGATCTAGTAAATTTTCTTCTAGCACGAATAGTAACCTTCTGCAATAGAGATCGACACAATCCCAGCATTCTTACTGAATAAATATAACATTGTCACCCTAGTGTATAGAACGATCGTCTCAGTACGGAGATCCTCATTGCCTTTAATTACGCAATTCGATAGTATTTGCAACTAATCGATGTTATCGATCGACTCAATTAGTCGATTTAGCTGGGCTGATTTACGTTTAAATGCGGATACGAGTAGCTAAAGTCGCAGTGTTAGAATATGAGGGAGTATACACACAGTCACCCGCATAAAGCATTATGGATGAAATTGCACAATATTGGCTAGTACTCAAACGTCGTTGGCTACCTGCTTCCCTAGTTTTGGCCCTTACTACTGCGTTAGTGACGTTTTGGACTCTTCAGCAAGTAGAAATATTCCAATCCAAAGGACAGGTTATCCTTAAAAAGACTAATAGGACTAGTGCCTTGTTGAGTAGTGCCACCAATGCTGCTGGCGGAGGGGTTGGGGAATTAGATGGTTTAACCGGGAGTACGCCCGTCAACACTCAAGCAGAAATTCTCAAGTCGCTAACCACAATTAATGGTGTACTTAAAGAACTCAGCGAAGGTAAATATAAGAATAGACCCGAACGCAAGCGTCTAGAAAAGTTTATCGCCAAATCTGACACTTTCGTTCAACAACTCAAAGTTAGCAGCATTAAAAATACCGATATTCTTGAAGTCACATTCCAAGATCCTAGCAAGGAATTGGCACGAGATGTGGTCGAGAAAATCATGGAAGTTTATATCCGTGACGACCAGAAGAACCAACGTCGGGAAGCCGAAGCCGCACGTAAATTCGTGGCTCAAGAACTGCCCAGAATCGAAGGTGAAGTTAAAGCATCAGAGAACGATCTGCGATTATTTAAAGAGCAGTATAATGTTGTCGATTTACCGACAGAATCTGTCAAAGCAGTCGAAACGATCACTAACCTCAACAAAGAAATCACTTCTGCTTCTGCCCAACTAGCCGCCGAAACCTCTAGATTAGAAGGACTCAAGGCATTATTTGGCGGTAGAGACGCTCAAGCTACCATTCAATCTGGACTGGTGAGTGAGTCGCCAGGATTGCAGAAATCCCTCAAAGAACTGCAAGAAATTGAAGCTAAAATTGCGATCGAAAAAACTCGTTTTAGCGATAACGATCCGAGCATTCTCAACCTCAAAGAGAAGCGTCAAGCCTTGGTTGAAATCCTGCAAAAACGGTTCAAACAAAGCTTAGTTGGCGACAAACAGTTCCAAGGTAAAATCGTCGAACTCCAACCATCGGGGATTCAGGGTAACCTAATTGCGGATTTTGCCAAGAGCGAAGCGCAACGGACGAGCTTACAAAAACAGATTTCCGCACTGGTATACGTCGTCGATGCCTACAAGCAACGAATGAACGCACTGCCAAAACTAGAGCAACAGCAAAACGCCCTCGGACGCAAAGTCGAAACCACGCGGACTAACTACAAGACACTCTTGAGCAAACTTCAAGAAATCGAGATTGCCGAAAACCAAACCCTCGGTAACTCTAGAATTCAAACCCATGCTGAGTTACCCCAAGAAGCTCTCTCGCCCAAAAAAGCCCAAAACATTGCCATCGGCGGTTTCTTGGGTCTATTCTTAGGTGCGGCGACAGCCTTCTTGCTCGATGGTACCGACAAACGGATCAAAACATCCGAAGAAGCCAAAAACTTACTACCTGGTTACCCCATCTTGGGACAAATTCCCGTATTTGAAAAAATGCGTCAATTACCCAAACTCGGTAAAGGTAGTCCCAGAACTCCAGGTCAACTGGTGTTAACAGGGATGACCACTGGCATCGAGGGTGAATCCTTCCGGATGTTGCAAACTAACCTGCAATTCTTGAACGCCGATGATAGCCTCAAAGTAGTCGTCGTATCTAGCTCCCAAGCTGGAGAAGGTAAATCGACAGTTGCAGCCAACCTCGCCCTCGCAGTCGCCGAACTCGGCAAAAAAGTCCTGCTGGTCGATGCAGATATGCGGAAACCCGCTCAACATCTGATCTGGAGACAAAGCAACTACGAAGGACTCAGTAACGTTCTCAGCGGACAGTGCGACCAAAAAGCCGCTACTCATGAAATCCAGCCCAACCTGTATCTAATGACTGCTGGTGTCGTACCTCCCAACCCAGTCATCCTCATCGATTCAGTCCAAATGAGTACGCTCATCGGTCAGTGGTCGCAAGATTATGGTTTGGTAATTATCGACGCACCACCATTAACTGTAGCTGCGGATGCGGCAATTTTAGGCACTCAAGCAGGCGGACTGGTATTCGTCCTGCGTCCGGGTATTGCCGATAAGGAGTCTGTCGATTACGCTCAAGAAATTGTCAACCAGTCCAAGCTCAAAGTGTTGGGAATGGTACTCAATGGTGTCGATCTCGACAAGCAGAGCCGTTACAATCATTACTACTACTCGTCTCAGACGGCTAGAAGTGAAGAAGGGAATGTGGGTTCTAAGTTATTGACTGGTACTACTACTAATCGCACTCGTTAAGACTTAGGTCTTTACACTAGTTAGATTGAGTCAATTTAATCGATAACATAGAAATAGGGTGTGAGGTTGCTCGCACCCTATTTCTATTAAGCTTAAAGATAAGGTCGTCCATCATCTATTCCCTAACTTCCATAGCAGGATTTCGTATTTAACGTGAGTTTCTCTTGTGGGAGAGGCTGTGCCGAAGGGTTAAGGATTTCCAATCCATGATTCCTAGCTTTGTTTCGGCACCGCACTGAACTGGAAGTTCGGGCTAATAGCTCAAGTTCTCTAAAGAGAACTGCCAAATTGATTAGTTCACTTCAGTGAACTTTTGCTATTAGCCCCTGCTTGGTGCATTTTCATGGACGGGGAACCCGTCCGAAAATGCATCCGCAAATTCATTTCAGGGCGGTGTTTGAGCGAAGCAAATCGATTTTCCTTATCCCGAACTCAGGTTATTTAGCCATGCCCACCTTATCTGCGCTCCATTCGGACAACATTACTCAATCTCAAGCTGAAATTATCGCCCGCTGGCGGTCGGGATTGCGGCTGGGACAGCGGACATTAGCAGATTGGCGAGGGGGACTTTTGGCTGTATCGGCAGTGCCTGGAGCGGGGAAATCGCACAGTATGGCGGTAGCCGCCGCGATTACTATCGCCAACCAAAAATTGCATCAACGGCATCAGTTAGTAATTGTCACCCTGACTCGATCGGCAGCAGCGAATATTAAGGATAAAATTAAGAATTGTCTGAAAGAATTGGGCTTACCGCCAATCGGGTATAGCGTGAATACAATCCATAGTTTGGCACTGAGTATTGCTAGCAAGCATCCAGAGCTATCGAAATTAGATTTAACAGACCGCACTCTGGTGATGCCATCTGTCAATCATAAACTGATTGAAGAGACCGTTCAAAGTTGGTTGAGTCGGTACCCGAATAGTTACCGCCAGCTTTTACTAGGCGAGAGCTTCGATGGTGAAGAGACAGAGCGATTGCGCCGTCAGTCGGCATTACGGACGGAAATATTACCCAGCTTGGCATTTACCGCCGTCCGCGAAGCTAAAAGTTCGGGCTTATCGCCAGCAGATTTGTGGGAGATTGCCAAATTATATCCCGTTGGCGCAGCCCCTCGGAACGAGGATCGGTATGATATTTTGAGCATTGGGGCTGGACTCTACGAGGCTTACCAAGAGCTGCTAATTAGTAAAAGTTATTCAGACTACGATGAGATGATTGTGGGGGCACTGCGGGTGATGCAAGACCCCGCCGCGCGACGATTGTGGCAGCAGCAGGTTTATGCGGTATTTGAAGATGAGGCACAAGATTCTAGTCCCCTTCAAGAAAGATTATTGCGTCAATTAGCAGGTATTCCTAATTCACCCGAACTTCCACCCAATCTCATTCGGGTGGGAGACCCCAATCAAGCGATTAATTCTACCTTTACCCCTGCCGATCCTCGGTATTTTCGGGAGTTCTGTCAGGAGTGTAGCGAGATTGTCAATGTAGATAAAACTTCGCGGCTGGAAAAGATGGAGCAAGCCGGACGCAGTACGCAGATAATTATGGATGCTGCCAATTTTGTGCTCGATTGGGGGAATGAATTGCTCCAGCCACCTGCGGCTACGGCTGAGGGAGCCAGCCAACCAGACTCTCATACCGAGTCTGTATTTTGGCTACAAACTATTCGTCCGGTATCGCCTGGAGACGCACAACCCAATCCACTCGCCCAAGATAATGGGGTAGAATTACATGTACCGATCGATATCTATGAATCTGTTCGATCGATCGAGCAAAAATTGACACCGTTATTTAAAGCCAATCCTGGAGCAAATGCGGCAATTTTAGTCCGTGAAAATCGACAGGCAAAATTCATATTCGATCGATTATCAGATTGGAAACGCTTGCATCCCGGCATTAAAATATTTGAAGCTGGGGAAGGAGATCGAACTTCTAAAATTCCTGGCGAAATTCTGGCGTTAATGCAATTTATGACGCGACCGCATTCACCAGAATACCTTAAATCCGTACTCAAAATCTTATTAAATCGCAAATTAATCGACGCACAAGACCTCGATGCACTAGCAGTATTCCCCGAACGGTTTCTGTATCCGAGTATTCTCGAAACTCCGCAGACAGAGACAGTATTAAGAGCGCGAAATTTGTGCTGTGAATTATTACGCGCTAGATTGAGCTTACCACCCGATCGACTGATTAGTTATTTAAGCGATCGATTGAACTATCAAGCCAACGAATTAGCCACAGCAGATAAATTAGCCGATCGGATTTCGATGCAAACGTACGGACGCAGCTCGATTTATAGTACGATCGAAGTGCTGCAAGAAATTGTCACCACCGAAGGCTTTGAAAATATCGACGATGGTTCGGAATCTCGCTATACAGCTTCGGGACAAGTGACGATTATTACCATGCACAAGGCGAAGGGGTTAGACTGGGATTATGTGTTTATTCCCTTTTTAAACGATCGCATCCCTGGACAATTATGGACTCCGCAAGGTGCTAAATTTTTAGGCGATTTTAGTTTAGCAGAAGTAGCCCGCGCCAAAATTCGCGCTCATTTACATCACCAATCTTTACCGACACCTAAAGATGCGTGGAATCTGGCAAATTATCTCAAACAAGGCGAAGATCTGCGATTATTATATGTGGCGATTACTAGAGCCAAAAAGTTATTATGGTTGGCATCAGAGAAAGAGGCTCCATTTTTATGGAATCGATTTAATTGGCAACAGGGAGATAGATTGCAAGAGAGTAAACCATCGCCATTATTTACTGCTTTATGCAAGAAATTTCCGCAGTTGGTAAAAAGGTGAATGATGCATAGTCCTTTACCCCACCCCAGCCCTCCCCTTATAAAGGGGAGGGAGCAAAGCCCCCCTTTATAAGGGGGGGGTTGGGGGGTAATTCAACCTCAAACGAAGATTGGTAGGTTGGGTTTCATTCTGGTTGATGAGCGTGTACTGAGCGACAGCCGAAGTATAGCCGAACTGCAACCCAACCTACCCGAAAAGATTTGTCTTTTCGCTCCTTGCTCCCCAATCCCCCATCTCATCAATCTCGTGTTTTTAAATCGTCTTCATCTGCGTAATTTTCGGAACTATCAGGAACAGGAAATTGTTTTTTCTGCCCCTAAAACTATTTTACTCGGAGATAATGCCCAGGGTAAATCTAACCTATTAGAAGCAGTAGAATTACTATCTACACTTAAAAGCCATCGAGTCACGCGAGATCGGGATTTAGTACTGACAGGAGAAACGGAGAGTAAAATTACCGCTCGATTAACGCGCAAGCATGGCGAGATCGATTTGGCTTTATTATTAAGAGATAAAGGTAGACGAACGGCAATTGTCAACCGCGAAAATCTCAAACGACAACTCGATTTTCTAGGAATATTGAATGCTGTTGAATTTTCTGCACTAGATCTAGATTTAGTTCGGGGTAACCCAGAAACTCGCCGCCATTGGATCGATGCCTTATTATTTCAGATTGAGCCAGTTTACGCACATATTTTACATGAATACCAGCGAATATTAAAGCAGCGTAATAGTTTGCTCAAACAGGCAGAGCAAAGATCGTTAGATTCCGCAGAATTAGAATCTTGGAATCATCAGTTGATTATCACTGGTACTAAAGTAATTCGGCGACGGATGCGAATTATCGACAGGTTGACACCAATTGCGAGTACCTGGCATACTAAAATTAGTAAAAACACTGAAAGTCTTAAAATTAATTATACGCCTAACATCAACGCTTTAGAAAACACACCCGAATCGATCTATCAGGCATTTAGCGATCGATTGCAGCTACGTTTTATTGCCGAACAAAGTTTAGGTAATACATTAGTCGGCCCCCATCGCGACGAAATCGAACTTACAATTAATGATACTCCAGCTAAAGCTTACGGATCGCAAGGGCAACAGCGCACCCTCGTTTTAGCACTTAAATTAGCCGAGCTAGAATTAATCGAACAAATCGTCGGTGAGCCACCATTATTACTCCTCGATGATGTCTTAGCCGAACTCGATTTAAACCGTCAGAATCAACTGCTTAGTGTCATTGAAGATCGCTTTCAGACATTAATTACGACTACCCATCTCGGTGCGTTCGATGCCAAATGGTTAAACTCATCACAAATTCTCCAAGTTCGATCGGGTAATATTATTCCAACCTAACTGCTCAGATTCGCGATCGCATTAGATTTTACCGAATTACGTCGATGTTCTGCATACATCCGCAGCCCAAATTTGCCCGCTGAGGTGCCTTGAGCAGTGCGAATATCAGTTGACATCTGAGGAGGTAAAGACTCCAGCGGAGCGGGCGAAATATGGTGTTCTGGGGGCTGAAGGATCGGTGCGGCTAGTGCAGCAAAAGTAATGTCGATCGCTGAAAATCGATCGCCGAGTAAATACTTACGTCCATCTGCTAAGATCCGATCGACTCGATCGAATACACCTTTAATTTCTCGGTAAGATTCTGCCCCTGATGTGGCGGTAATATCCAAGTTCTGCTTGAGAATCGCACCTACTTTCGGAAAGATAACTGGAAATAATAATTTCTCCCAAAATGGTACACCAAGTGTCCATCGGGGATAGAGTAACTCAGGGGTGAGAACATAAGAATATCCCCAGCGGCGAGTATGTACTCCTAAGGTGTTATTAAATAGTATTTCTAGCTCTGTGCCGAGCAACTGTAATTGTGGATCGATCGGATATAATCGTTCGGGATAAAGTCTATCTAAATATCGTAATATATCGGTAGAATCAGTCGCCGCACCTGTATCTGTTATTAATACCGGAACGCTAGTTCCGCCATACTTTTTAGTAGCCCCCCGATGGAATGGTGGCATGTGTGCCAATTCTTTAAAAGGAATTTGTAAATAATCTAATCCCCACCGGGCTTTTTCGCTGTAGTGGCTGACAGGAATGGTAACTAGTCGAAAGTTTTTAGGCATCATAATTTACTAGACTGCTACTCTTTAATTTCCACTTTAGTCGAAGATCTTTGGAGGTTGCGAGGATCGAGAGCATCGCGTAAACCATCGCCGAGCAGATTAAAAGCTAAAACCGTGAGGATGATTAATAATGCTGGCGGCCAAATTAACCAGGGTTGGAAAATGAGAATCGAGGTATTAGTTGCCACCGAAAGTAAATTACCCCACGATGGATCTGGCGGTTGGATTCCCAACCCAATTAAACTCAAAACCGACTCTGAGACAATAAAACTCGGAATAGCTAGAGTTGCCGAAATAATTGCATAAGTCGCCGTTTGGGGAATTACATGGCGGAGAATAATGTATAAAGGTTTAGCACCCATCGCGCGGGCTGCTTGGACGAATTCTCGTTCCTTAATCGATAGTACCTGACCGCGAATCACTCGCGCTAGTCCCGCCCAACTAATAAACGAGGTAATAATAATAATTAATAAAAAGCGTTGAGAACTGCTAACGCGATCGGGTAATACCGAAGCTAGCGCAACTAATAGATAAAGACTCGGCAAAGTCATTAAAACTTCAGCAACTCGCATAATGACTGCATCGATCCAGCCGCCAAAATAGCCCGATATCCCACCTAAAATCATCCCAATGGGAAAAGATATCAAAACGCCAATTAGACCGATGAATAGGCTGATTCTACCCCCATAGACGATCCGACTGAATTGATCTCGCCCCTGTTCGTCGGTACCGAGTAGATTTAATTTTCCCGCGCCTGTAGTTCCAAATAAGTGCCAATCGCAGGGAATCCCTTCAAAAATTTTCAGCTCTTGAGCATCGGTTTTAGTTTTGACAATTGGGGCTTTACCTTTGCTTTTCTTACTAGTCGCCGGATCGAATTTGGGAATTAGAGGAATACTTACGGTGAATAACTTATAGCTATCGCCGCGTACGAATAAGTTAATGGGAGATGGCTTGGTAGTGTCGGTTTTGAGTAAGCGATCGCCTGTATTAATATCTGTGCGACCCTGGGTGGTAGGATAAACGTATGCGCCCCAGTTACCTTGGGGATCCGTCCAGTGGATGGCGGTTGGTGGTAGCAATGAGCCATCATCTTGAGATACATAAGGATCGTACGGAGCCACAAATTCGGCAGCAATCACCGACAGATACATCAAGATTAGAACGATCGCGCCCGCTTTTGCTAGTCCATTTTGCTTTAATTGTTGCCACCAATTCATGTAATTTACATCTGAATTAACTCGCCACCTTTATCTTACTGCGTAGATGGTGATGGTTAAGTTATTTGAGTTGCTGCGTAGTCCCTTACCCCACCCC
>NZ_JANYJC010000261.1 GCF_025361915.1 Chamaesiphon sp. GL140_3_metabinner_50 | reverse complement strand
TATGTTGGTGGTAACTCTCCAAAATGGAAACCAGGAGAACCGCGCCGAGTTAATTTAGATCTGTGGCGCGTACCCGATCTAGTTGCGGAGATTTCCGATACAACTTTAGCGATCGATTTAGACGAAAAGAAACAATTATATCTGGCTTTAGGTATTCCTGAATATTGGGTAATTAATGCTAAAGGTAAGCAAGTTTTAGCGTTTCGATTAATCGAGGGGAAGTACAAACAATGTAGCGAATCGATCGCATTAACCGGACTACCGATCGAGTTATTAGAACAAACTTTAGAACAGATGGATAATGAGAATGGTAACGCCGCTCTATGGTTTGCCGATAGGATTCAAAATTTGCCAACTCGATCGATCGAATAAATGAATTTGGCGTTGCTGGATCTGTGTATGATTTATCAAATTGCAATCGATGAAACCCTTGGTAGGGGTAATTCATGAAGCGGCGGTTTTATGTCTAGGGTTCCCCCCGAATAAAAAACCGACAAGACATTACCCCTACCAAGGCGGCTAGAGTTGGTGGTAACTGTGCATCGATCCAAATTATCATGCGCTCAAGCGGGGAAATTCTGTCCGACGGGCGGCAAATAACAGACAGGCACGAATATCTTCCGGTTCCAAATCGGGAAAATCGGTCAATATTTCCTCAGCAGATACATTTTCAGCCATCATTTCCAAAATGTCGCTGACACGAATTCGCATTCCCCGAATACAAGGTTTTCCGCCACATTGTCCTGGTGTTTGGGTGATTCTCGTTAGTTGTTGGATGGGTGAAGATATCACAAGTATTAGTGTTTTTTATAGTTACAGTATATTATAAAATCGGACGATCCTTTAACCGCTACCTTTTACCCCTTTTCTAGTAAAGATAGCTGTTCGCCGCCATCATTTGCCCCTTTTAAGCCCAAATGCTTGCGCGCCGCTGCCGTTACTACCCGTCCGCGTGGAGTGCGGTGGAGATAGCCGATTTGGAGTAGATACGGCTCATATACAGATTCGATCGTTTGTCGATCTTCGCCTGTAGATGCGGCGAGAGCTTCCAACCCGACTGGCCCACCATTAAACTGTTCCGCCATCGTCGTTAGTAATAATCGATCGACCCAATCTAAGCCCAATGGGTCTACATTATAAATCTCCATTGCGGTACTCGCAATTTCGGCATCGATGAGATCGCAAGCTTTAACCTGAGCGTAATCGCGCACTCGTTTGAGCAACCGATTGGCAATCCGTGGCGTTCCTCGCGCGCGTCTGGCGATTTCTGCCGCACCCTCTGGCGTAATGGCTGTATGTAAGATCTCCGCCGTCCGTTGGACGATGAGCGTCAATTCATCTACCTCATAAAAGCGTAACTTCTGAACTAGTCCAAATCGATCGCGCAATGGCGATGTTAGCGATCCGACCTTGGTTGTGGCTCCTACCAGCGTAAATTTCGGCAGCGGAATACTCCGAATTTTAGCTGTCGCCTCTTTCCCCTGGGTAATATCTAACCGAAAATCTTCCATCGCTGGATAGAGAATTTCTTCGGTAATGCGCGGTAGACGATGAATTTCATCGATAAATAAAATATCTCCCGGCTGTAATCTCATCAAAATCCCCAAAATATCGCGAGGGCCTTGGAGCGCGGGAGCTGCGGTAATCTTACAATTGACTCCCATTTCTGTGGCTAAAATCAGAGCCAAGGTCGTTTTGCCCAATCCTGGCGGCCCATATAAGAGTAAATGATCGAGCGATTCCTGCCGGACTTTAGCCGCTTGAATGGCAATATCGAGTACGCCTTTAAGATCTTTTTGCCCGATATATTCTTGAAGACTGCTCGGTCTGAGGCTTTCTTCCTGAATCTTTTCTTCGGGGTTATTAGTCTCGGCTTGTAATATTTCCGGCTCGACGACAGATGCTAACTGCGTGGGGTTTGCTGGCTGGGGAACACTTTTGGGACTTTTTTTCTTCTTCTCTTTTGGCGGCTGTTCGGCATTGGCGGCTGGCTGTTTGGAAGAGATGATTGCCATATCAGAGGGTCGATGGGTAATTTATACTATTATCCCAATTATGAGTCGATCTCGATCGGCTTTCTTGCATCTTGCGATTGGGACGCAGTGAATAGTGAATAGATTCGATCGAGGTAAATAACTTGAAACTGCTAGAATACAACCAGTCCTATCAGATTGAGTAGTTTTATGACATACACTCCCGAAGAACTAAATGCGATCGCCGACGCACCAATGACGATTGGCATGGCAGTAGCAATGGCAGATATGGGGATTATCTCTACTGCGATTGAAGCTGTTGCCTTAACTAAAGAAATCGTCGGTGCGGGGAAAAAATATCCTAGTAATTCGATCGTTCAAGCCGCTTTTTCCGAAGAAATTCTCTCCAGCGGTAAGATCCAGCGTAAGAAACCAGATGTTAAAGCCGAAGATATCCAGTCTGGCGCATTTGTGACCAAAGCGATCGCCTCTGTCGATTTTGCCGTAGCTGCCATCGGCTCTAAGGCAACGCCAGCAGAAATTACTGAATACAAACAGTTTATCTACGCCTGCGCCGAAGCCGTCGCGAGTGCGGCGGGGAGTGGATTGTTTGGTTCTGGAGATCCTAAAATCAGTGCCACTGAGGCTTCCGCCTTGGCTAAAATTAAAGCGGCTTTGAGTATTTAACCCAAGCTACTACCGATACTAAAAGTGCTTAAAACCACTCCTCATGATGCAAAGTTCGCCTATGCGGACTGACATATTAGTCCGCGTAGGCGGACTTTGCAACACTAGCCACGATTTCAATCGTCGGCATTTTTCTAACTAGCAACTTGGTTGATTTAATCGCCTAGCAATTTGGTGGCAAAGTATTTCCAAAATGTAAGGCACAGGATACAGTAGAAGGGGTAATGAGACAGTCGATCGACACAAACCCATTGAGGTGTTTTGCCCCGCTCCTGTGCCGCTCCTAGCGGGGAATTGAGCCAAGTTAGAGAAGGGAATCGGGTTGTTAGCATCTAAGCTGTCCATTACGAATCTTCTACCCCCGATGCCGATCGTTATGATTACTACTGAAACATTAAATCGATCTACACCAGTTTACGATACCGCAGCAGCGATCGAGACCGATCGATTGGGCAAGGTATATCGCACTGGCTTTTGGCTCAATCGTCAAGTCGAATCGTTAAAAGACTGTACCTTAAAAGTTTACCAAGGGGAAATTTTTGGATTGTTAGGTTTAAATGGTGCTGGTAAAACTACCCTGCTCAAAACATTATTAGGTATCGTCAAACCAACATCTGGTAGAGGGCTGCTCCTCGGTAAACCGTTAGGAAATCGATCGATCAAACAACAGATCGGTTATTTACCCGAAAATCCTTATTTTTACGACTTTCTGACTGGCTGGGAATTATTAGAATACACGGCAGGTTTATTTGAAATTCCTCGATCGGTTCAAAAACAACGCATTCCGGCATTATTAGATTTAGTTGGTTTAACTCGTTCTGCCGCTCAGAAAAAGCAACTCCGTCAGTATTCTAAAGGGATGGTACAACGGGTTGGGCTAGCGCAAGCTTTAATTAACGATCCCGAACTGATTTTTCTCGACGAACCGATGTCTGGACTCGATCCGTTAGGACGCAAACAAATGCGCGATATTATTGTCTCTTTAGGCGATCGCGGTAAAACTGTTTTCTTTAATAGTCACGTTCTCGGTGAAGTCGAACAAATTTGCAGTCGGGTGGGAATTTTAGCACGCGGC
This sequence comes from Chamaesiphon sp. GL140_3_metabinner_50, assembly GCF_025361915.1. Taxonomy (GTDB): domain Bacteria; phylum Cyanobacteriota; class Cyanobacteriia; order Cyanobacteriales; family Chamaesiphonaceae; genus Chamaesiphon. The sequence goes on along the minus strand of NZ_JANYJC010000261.1, from coordinate 930 downwards.
GAGTTAATTTGCTGCGGGACTTTATCAGAGTTGCTCGTTAATACCGATCGATATTACGATGTTTCTGGTCGTGGTGGCAATCGCGAAATTCTCGCTCGTTGGATTAGCGATCTCAACTATAACGATGATATTTGGCACGGTAAAATTCAAGGCGAACCGCAAGAGTTTTTAGCAACACTCAGATTGTTAGAAGCAGAATTAATCTCGCTCAAGCAAGGACGCGCATCGCTAGAAGAGTTTTTTATGGAGCAAATGGAAATCCGCGACATTCGATCGAGTACTTGATTTTAACAGCCGATTAGATCTGAAAAAATTCTCTAGCGGCTTCGCAATCGGCTTGAATTTGGCTGGTAAGTGCGGCAAGATCTGAGAATTTTTGTTCCGACCGCAAAAAGTGATGCAGGTAAACTATCAGTTGTTGACCGTATAAATTGCCATCCCAATCGAGTAAATGCACCTCGACGGTAGTATTTACTCCATCTACTGTCGGACGTTTGCCGATATTCATTACCCCTGGTAATTGGGTAGCCGTAGGAGTATCTACCCGCACGCAATAGACACCCTGACGCGGTAAAAACTTTTCGGGTGGATACTTTAAATTAGCAGTTGGAAACCCGATCGATCGACCGATTTCCTGCCCATTTACCACTGTACCTACGATCGAGTAAAATCGACCTAGTAATGCTCGTGTTAGTTGTAAATCCGCAGCTAATAATGCTGCCCTAATCCGCGAACTACTAATTCGACTATCGCCATCTGTTTCGAGTGGTGCAATTCGCGTCGGTATCTGTAACTGCTCTGTGAGCGTTACTAAATCGCTAGCCGCACCCACACGTTGATTGCCAAACCGAAAATCTGCTCCCACACTAATAAATTTAGCCTGAATTTGGCGATCTAGAATGCGATCGACAAATTCTAGTGGGGATAATT
>NZ_JANYJC010000245.1 GCF_025361915.1 Chamaesiphon sp. GL140_3_metabinner_50 | reverse complement strand
GTGCTAAAAGCACTAGCAGCTCTACTACTTACACTAGTACTACCACTAGCACTGAAAGTTTCCAACCCGATCCGCGCTGGGCTAACAAACTAGCCGAACTCAAAGATAAATTAGCCGAATCTGGGAATCTCTAAGTTTATGCTCTTGCCTAAATAGAGACGACAGACTGCAATTGCTTGCAGGTAAATATAATAATTGCTAGGGACGTTAATGTCTTTGGCAATTTTTTTAGGCATTGGGGATGAGGTTTTAGGTTTTAGGCATAAAATCTACTTCTTAGGTGATTCCCAGCAATAGAAATACCTCTATTTGTGGGTTTGTGATTGTGCCTACGGCTTACTTCGGCTATCGCTCAGTACAAGTCGATCGACCACCGATGGTTGAGCAGAGCCGTTGGCGTAGCTTGCCGTAGGTACAACCTGGGTGCTTGGTGTAAATCACCTTACTCCTTACTCCTTACTTCTTACTTCTTACTCCTCTTGAGAATAACGCCGCTGTGGTAGTACTGCGGGATCGACAGGCGAGATGCGGGGCGGAGATTCCTTAGTGTTGCGCCAGGTTTGCCAAGCTGTTTTGACACCTAACCAGACACTGCGAGTATTCGTGCTGACGGTTTTAGCCTGTTTTGTCACCTGCGAGAGACTGAGATTGGCTTGTCGAACTACTGTTGTGGCACTTTGGACACCTTGAGACATTTCGTCGGTGAGATCGCCTAGTTCTAATCCGGCTAGTCTAATTGCTTCGAGCGTGGGTGGTAATTCTCGATCTAATCTATCGAATAACTTTTCGGCACTCCTAGCTGCACGCGATAAATCTTGAATTGCTGGGAAAGCAGCGACTACCAATGCTGTCAGACTGACAGCGACAAGTAGTAGCGAACATCCCAGAAATAGTACCGGATCGATAGATGTCAAAATTAGGGGATAGGGGGACGGGGGGACGGGGAGAAGTAAGGAGTAAGGAGTAAGAAGTAAGAAGTAATAAGTAGGAAGTATAGTGTGCTTACCGCAGGCTATACTTTGGCTGTCGCGAAAGTTGCAAGTCGCTTGGTGAGAGGAGTAAGGAGTCAAAATGCCTAGCTTGTACTTATATGCAGTTTCTAGGCGATGTGTGCGATCCGATGTGTGGGTAATCGATCGAGAGTCATCGGTCGTCTATTTCTCGAATAGATTTGGGAAGATCGACCGAATTAGATTCGCGCGCGGATTGACTGGCAACAATCCCCGCAGAGATCGCGGTTGTCAGTCGATCGAGTGTATCATGCCAGCGATCGCCAGCCGCAGCCGAAAGCTTATCGGCTTGGAGAATGACACTACTAGAAATATCTTCGGCCATTTGGGGTACGGCGGCGATCGTTTTGCCCAAGACTTTCCGCGTATCTCGCCCTTGACGGGAAGCCAGCAATAGTCCGGTAATGGTACCGAGCGTCGTACCGATGAAAATGCCACTCAAAAATGTACCGCGATTTTTATCTGCCATAGGATCGAGATCGCTAAACTGAAGGTATATTAATTTAAATCGATCTCCGTCGGAGCTGCTGGGTGACGGAAAGATGTCCGAAAATTTTAGCATAGCACCCAACCGACCGCCTTGTAGCCTCATCCCATGTCCGATCGCAGAATGACAAATCGATCGCTATGCCCCACCAAATTGCTCGTTAACAGGGGGGAAAGCTGGCAATCGATCCAACATAGCCTCACTAACCTCAAGCTAGGGTTAGCAAGTCAATTTGCGGCTACCGAGCAAATCTGGTGCTGCCCGGTGACGAACGCAAGATCGCGATCCCCGCTAGCGTTTATCTTCTGGATTCGGAGCGGGCGCGGGTGTCTCTGGTACATTAACGATCGCCCGCAGCCGCAGCCAGACGGTAAGAATCAGCATGAGTGCGATCCCGATTGCCGTAACCACGATCGCCATATGTCTGGTGCCCTGCATCTGCATGGCAATAATGCCCCCAGCCAGAGTCACACCCCACAAAATTATTGCTGAATGTCGTTGCGAAAATCCTTGTGCTAATAATCGATGATGCAGATGATCTTTTCCCGGCGTACTGAGAGGATTCTTGCCAGAGAGCAACCGTTTGATAATTACTTGACTGGTATCGACAACCGGGACGAGAAACAACATTACTGTTGGGATCAGCGAAGTGACTGTCGTGACTTTACCATTGCCTAAAATGCTGGTTGCTGCCAACACATAACCCAAGAAATAAGCCCCCGCATCCCCCATAAAAATCCGCGAAGGGTGGTAATTGTGTCTTAAAAAGCCTAATGCTGCGCCAGCAACCCCCGCACAAATCAGCGTCGCTGCGGCTCTAGCTTCAAATTGAGCCGACACCGCCAATAAACTCATTGCAGTAATAAAACTCACGCCACCAGCTAAACCATCCATCCCATCCATCAAATTGACAGCATTAGTGATCCCCACAATCCATAACACTGTAAAGATAACTGATAAAATTCCATCGATCGGCACGCCAAAATAGATCACATGAATTTGAATGCCGCAGACTACCAGTAGCAATGCTGCCAAAATTTGGACGAGCAGCCTAAATAATGCTGGCAATCCACCAAATTGATCGTCGATAAATCCGACAATGACTAGTACCGAGCCGCCCAGTAAAATTGCCAAGATGGCTACTTGCACTTTGGCGATGACGATCGGCGATAAACACCCTGCTAAAATAACAGCGGCAATTACGCCCGTATAAATTGCCAATCCGCCAGCATTCGGGCGGGGTTCGCTATGTAATCTCCGGGCATTGGGTTCGTCAGCCCAACCCACTTTGAGGGCGAAAGTTCGGACTTTAGGGATAAATAAATAAGTTACTATCCATGCGAACATGAACGTCAGCACTACGGAAAGCCACCCGCGTCCATGCGGATCGGCAATACCGATTGAATTCATAAAACTCTCAAAAGTCATGGATGCCCCTATGTAGATCGATCGTGGCTATGGTGATGATGTAAATGAATAACTTGACGATCGAGGCTATTATTTACTTCTTTTGACGCACAAGTCAAACATACCCCAAAAAATTCCAGAGTGTGATAATAAATTTTAAACTGATGGAGCGATTCTAGTCTGTGTTCTAATTGCTCTGCTGGGCATTCATCGATCGGAATCGATTCCCCACAGTGTAAGCAGGTCAAATGATGCCGATCTGCTTGCACACAACTATACAATGATTCGCCTGTCGGTAACGTTCGACATTGAATTAGTCCCTCTAGTTTGAGACTCTCTAAAGCGCGGTAAACCGTTGCTAGCCCTACTGCTCGATCTCCATTCCGCAGTTCGACATAAATATCTTGAGCAGAAATTGCGCGATCGCATTGCTTCAAAAGCTGTAAAATGCGTTCTTGACTGCGAGTTCGATCGGATTTCATAGCACTAGGGAATAGGGAATAGGGGATAGCGAAAAGTGCGGAAACAGGGGTTTCCCCTGTCTTGTCTTACCTTTTTTGACGGGGAACCCGTCCAAAGGTAAGCCGCAAGTAGAGCACCTTTTTAAGAGAGGGGATAGGGGTTAGTGTTTGTAGCTTCCCCATAAATTTATATGCGACTGTGAATTCTTAAATGTTGAGCCAAACAATTGGCGATCGGTAAAATCCACATGATTGCGGATGCTGGTACTGGTTTACAATTGGTGGTGGTAGATTTAAGCTGCTACGTTGGCGTTGGCGAAGCCTACCGTAGGTACAGCCTACCGGAGGTAGTCGCAGCACTATCTAAATTATCGCAAAGTTGAGGGATTCCGTTGAAGCAACAATATCACGCTCGCATTTATGTTACACTTCGCCCATCTGTACTCGATCCGGCTGGCACCGCAGTCCAGTCTGGGCTAGCACATATGGGATACACTGATGTCGAGAGCGTCCGCATTGGTAAGTATATCGAAGTAAATCTCGCCGCCGCAGACGAAGCCGAAGCCCACAGCCAACTAGACCGCATGTGCGACCAGCTTCTTGCCAATCCAGTCATTGAGAATTATCGAATTGAGCTAGGAAATAGGGAATAGGATTTAGCGAAGATCTACCCACCCCGCCCTACTGGCACCCCTCCAGGGAGGGGATTTTCATTACTTCTTACTCTTACTTCTTACTTCTTACTCCTTACTTCTTACTTCTTACTTCTTACTCCTTACTCCTTACTCCTTACTCCCCCCTCCCAACTTATTGTGAAATTTGGAATAATCGTCTTCCCTGGTTCTAATTGCGATCGCGATGTGGTGTACGTCACCCGCGATTTACTCAAACAACCCACTCGGATTATTTGGCATGAAGAAACCGACCTC
>NZ_JANYJC010000180.1 GCF_025361915.1 Chamaesiphon sp. GL140_3_metabinner_50 | reverse complement strand
TTGCTATTAATCCTAACAATGCTACTGCTTACAGTAATCGGGGTGATGACAAATCAGAGTTAGGACAAAAACAGGCGGCAATTAGTGACTTCGATCGGGCGATTGCCATCGATCCTAACTTCGCTAAAGCTTACCTTGGTCGGGGTGTTACTAAATCGGAGTTAGGACAAAAACAAGCGGCAATTAGTGACTTCGACCGAGCGATAGCAATCGCTCCTAACATCGCTAAAGCCTACCTTGGTCGGGGTATTACCAAATCAGAGTTAGGACAAAAGCAGACAGCAATTAGTGACTTCGACCGAGCGATTGCTATCGATCCTAACGATACTAAAGCTTACCTTGTTCGGGGTATTGCCAAATTAGAGTTAGGACAAAAGCAAGCAGCAATTAATGACTTCGACCGGGCGATTGCCATCGATCCTAACTTTATTAAAGCTTACATTAGTCGGGGCATTATCAAATCAGCACTAGGACAAAAACAAGCGGCGATCGTAGATTTAGCTAAAGCAGCAGAGCTATGCCGTCAGCAGAATCAGATGGATTTATATCAAAAGATAATCGGATTGATTAAACAGCTACAGAAATAAAGTATAGCTTCTACCCGATCTAATTTACTTGATTGTTGCTATAGAGATTCTACACTCGATCGAACGGTAGAGGCGATCTACAGCCTTGGCATTAATGTATGTATGTATTTATTTAACTCAACCCTAATTAGGAGTATTTTATGTATCGACCCGAAGGACAATCAACTAATGAGACAGGCAACAAAGAACCGTGGCTTGCAGTTAATTTATCTTGGCTGTTGCCAGGTATCGGACAAATTTATGCTGGCAAGTCAGTCAAAGGGTACTCAATTTTGTTCGGCTACTTGCTTTCGATTGGTATTGGCGGTTGGCTCATCGTTGGTAGCAACCATCCTCTAGTTGGAGTTGCAGTTTTAATATTAGCATTAATATTTTTGCCGATTCTGAATCTATTTGATGCCCATCGATCGGCAAGAAGTGTCAATTCCGAGGAATTTGAATTGGCTAGAAAGCAAAATAAAGATGCTTGGCTGGCTGTTTTCTTATCTCATTTCCTCCCTGGGCTAGGACATGCTTATCTTAAAAAGTGGCTACCTGGTATTCTGTTTTTTATTACTTTCATCATCATTGTAATTGGAGGTGGTTTATTGAGTCCGATTGGTGGTTTATTTGCTAAACTATTGCAAGCCGTACTCGCTCTAATTGTTTTTTATAATGTTTACAATTCTGCACCGATACGTCGAGAACAATCGGCACGAGCGATTAATCTATTTATCGCTGGATTTATTGGCATTCCAGTCATACTCGCTCCGTTCTTAACAGTTGCGCTCCGACAATTTGTCGCAGAAGCTCGTTATATTCCATCGGGTGCGATGATCCCTACGCTGCAAATCAACGATCGACTGATAATTGACAAACTGACTTACCGATTTAGCAATCCCCAACGCGGTGATATCGTAGTATTCAATCCTACCGCCGCCCTCGAACGCGAAAAATTCAAGGATGCTTTTATCAAGCGGATTATTGGGCTGCCAGGCGACCGCATCGATGTCAAAGCAGGAAAAGTTTATATCAACGATAAAGTAATTAACGAAAACTATTTGGAAGAAGCTCCCAACTATAACTGGAGTAGTACCGCACTTACCCGTGACGGGAAGGTGCCCCCGAATGAATATCTCGTCTTGGGCGATAACCGTAACAATAGTTACGATGGTCACTACTGGGGATTCGTACCGAGAGCTAAAATCATCGGCAAAGCAACCACCCGTTTTTGGCCGATCGATCGATCTGGCAGTATCACTCGACCAGATTACAATTCTCAAAATTAATCAAAGAAACAGGCGATCGTGCTGGAGATATCGATTGTCTCACTCGATCGAGCCGCATTTTCCGATCGAGCTTGCCCGATAGAGAGCTTACAGGCAAACTTCACCGCTCGTTTATCGGGATCTTACTTCTATGAAAAATAACTCGATTTCGACTCTCATCGTCACTAGCTTGGCAATCTCGACGATCGCGATCTGCCCACAAACAACCTCCGCTCAAACCGTCACTCAAAATGATACCTCTGGAATACGGGTTTATTGCGGAAAAGCAGCCGATCCCAGCAGCAAAAGCAATTTACCAGCCACTCTCGTCAGCATCGCGGGGAAAGATGAGCCTACCGTTTTAGTAATTTGGAAGAGCGAAGCCTTCAAAAAATACACGCCTCAGCAGCGGTGTGAAACTGTTTCACCCAAATTTCAAGCAGCATTCCAAGCAGGTCGATTTAACATCACATCAGGTCAGGATACAGCTACTGGGCAAGGAATAATCTGCGCCGTAGCAGATGAGAAAGCAACTTGCGATCGATCGACAATGCTGTTTACGCTCAAATCTTATAGCTCGGCGAGTCTCACAGTTGAAGCCATTGCTGGCAGTCTCCAAGGCTCTGCCAGCAATGGCGGCTATCAGAGTAGTGGTGGCAAAATGGTTGTCGATGTACGTGCATTACTTCGCCGCAAATAGTTAGAGAGAGGATGAAAGGATCGTGTCACCTTCATCCTCGATAATGTAATTGCGCTCTAAATTCGATCTCATCACTATTCACAACATTTAAAAACATGAATTTTATCAAAACTAGTCTATATATAGCTGCTGCAATTAATTTAGGTGTAGTAATGGCAGGAATTCAGCCCAGTCGAGCAGACCAGCAAACAAACCAAAAACAAGTGCGGTTTTATTGCGGTCAAAGTTTTGACAACTCCAGTCAAAAAATCTTGCCGACCACTTTTGCGGCGACATCAGAACGCAAAGATCCGGTAGCGATAATTCGCTGGAAATTTGGGATGGGTAAATACACGCCTCAATCTCGTTGCAATTCAGTATCTCCCAAATTTCAAACAGCTTGGACTGAAGGGAGATTGCATTTTATTACTGCTGGCACAGCGAAAAATGGGGCGGGAATCATCTGTGGAGTTGCCAGCCGCGATCGAGCTTGCGATGAATCGACGATGTTGTTTACTCTAAAAAATGCGACACAGGCTCAAGAGACGATCGCGGGAATTGAAGGGATTAGAAGTGGTAGTGCGGGTGGCCCAGTTCCCCAAAGTTCGGGAACGATCGAGCCTGTCAGTCTCGATGAGTTATTGAAATAAACTCGATCGCATTGCATTAACTAACAAATGTGAATTTACTTCATTTTAAAATCGAACTCGATTGCCGATCGCTAAAATAACAAGCATACAACCAAGATGAAAACTGCTCTAATCTCAACGCTGATTCTCCCGATCGCGATCCTGCCGCAACTACTATTGATGTCTAGCGCGATCGCTCACCAGCCAAGTAACTCACCCAATCTAGCACTCGATCGCACCACTGTCGATCGGGATCGATCCCACCGGATCGCCGATGCTGCCGACCCTTCACCAACACCGCAAGAGGTACAAGCTATCGCTCAAAAAATCACCGTGCGCGTGAGTGCTATTAATGGTAATAATGGCGGTTCTGGCGTGCTAATTGCCCAAAAAGGTAATACTTACCTCGTGATGACAAATCGCCACGTTATCGGGCGAGAGCGTCAGTTTCAGATCCAAACAACCGACGGACAAAAACATACCGCTCAACTTACTCCGAATACACAGATCGATCCTAAATACGATATCGCGCTGCTACAATTTACCAGTACTAAAAAATACACGCTTCCCGATCTCAATAGTGCTGGTAGTCCACTCGATCTGAACAGCCCACGCCCGATTTACAGTGTCGGCTATCCGTATGACTCTAATAAAATCCGAATTAGTACGGGTAAAGTTACACAACTCTCGGATGTACCACTCGATAATGGGACACAAATCGGTTATGAGATCGATAAAAACTCGCCCGAAGTCAAGCAGGGGATGAGCGGTGGCCCGATCGTCGATGGTAGCGGAGTATTATTAGGGATTAATACGATCGGCAGTTACCCGATTTTACCTAACTATACCTATGTTGATGGTAGTAAACCGATCGCCAAATTAGCTGCTCGATATCGCCAAGCAAACTGGGGCGTACCAGTCTACAATCTCTTGACTCAACTCGATGCCAATATCTTGTACGGCTATGACAATTTTCCCAAGGTGCAACGGCAAGTTACACCGACTGGATATATGGCAAAACTCAACCGCGAGACTCGTCAACAGACAGTGCGGATTGAAGATTCGGCGGGGAATGGTTCGGGGGTAATTGTCGCGAAGCAGGGAAATACTTACTACGTGCTGACAGCCAAACACGTTCTCGAAACTCCACCAACGGATAAACAACCTAAGCAACGTCATACAGGGATTAAAGTTATTACTCACGACCAAGAGAGCTATCAAATTCAGCCAAGTGACATTAGGCTGGCTGAGGGAGTGGATTTAGCAATCGTTAAGTTTACCAGTCAGACTAATTACCCAGTTGCCAAAATCGGTAATTATAGCCCCATCGGGA
>NZ_JANYJC010000178.1 GCF_025361915.1 Chamaesiphon sp. GL140_3_metabinner_50 | reverse complement strand
GTTATTCCAAAATCCATCCACTATGCCCTAAAACCTAATGCCTAAAACCTAAAACCTAAAACCTAAAACCTGTTAAAATAGACAAAGCGTCAACACCTAGATATCGCGCTTAACGATTCGTTCATGCCAACATCGATCCTCGTTGAAAAGAAAAAATTAGCCAAACCGCCATTAGATATCCATTATCTAGGCGATCGGGTCTTACGTCAGCCTGCCAAACGGATTGCCAGCGTGGATGAAGAAATCCGCCGGACGATCGTGGCGATGCTCCAAACAATGTACAGTGCCGATGGTATTGGTTTAGCCGCACCGCAAGTGGGCATTCACAAGCAATTGCTCGTCATCGACTGCGAACTAGACAAACCAGAAGCTCTGCCCCTAATACTGATCAATCCAGCCATTAAAAAGTACGGCAAAGCCCTCTGTAAAGACCAAGAAGGCTGCTTGAGTATTCCGGGAGTATATTTGGATGTCGAACGTCCAGAAACGATCGAGGTGGCATATCGCGATGAATCCGGTCGTCCGCGTACGCTCAAAGCCGATGGCTTACTAGCCCGTGTTATCCAACACGAAATGGATCATCTCAATGGGGTCTTATTTGTTGATCGAGTAGAAAACGAACTCGCTCTAACTGAAGAACTCAAGAGTAAAGGTTTCTCACTGCAACACGTCCAACATCTCAATCCAGGAGCATAATCTCAGTTCATGTACACCCCTCTAACTGGTATCTGCTTACTTGGTGCTTCAATTTCGGCAATTGCCGCAGTCGGTTCGGTATTTGAACTTACCTCTGGTGCCCCGGAATGGGGTACGGCTGTCACTGGCAGCGTTTTAGCTGCATCTATTCCCCTGACGGTGTTCTTATTTCTAACTGCTGTCAAAAATTCTCGTTAGGTAACGCGAACCACTCTCAAAATTCAAGGTAGGGATAACTCATGAATTATCCCTACCTTGAACTTTGGGGAGTGCGTTTATAACAATTCATCCATTAATTGCATGACCTCGATCGCACCATCGGATAATCGATCGAATGGTGAGAGCATAATTTGGGTTTCTAATAAGCCTTTAAGGGCAATTAATTTGAGACTATTTTCGGCATGAGCTTGAGAAATCGGCACGGCGGCGGGGAGATACCCGATCGCGCCTAAATCGGACAGTAATGCCCGTCTAACTTGTAAATCGCTGTTTGCTAAAGCTTGCACCAATCGATCGCCATACACGGCATCCTGAGTGAGCTGGTACATCGCTCGTAAGCCAGCAGCGCGCACTCTGGGAATTGGATGTTCGAGAAATGGTTGAATTGACGACACGGCAGTTGTCGCACCCAATGTACCCAATGCTTCTAAAATTGCATCGTAAGGTTGCGAAAAATCTTCACCATTTGGTAATAATTTACCATCGCAAATCGCGGGTGCTAGCAGCTCGATTAAAAACGGAATACAGCGCACATCTCCCAACATTTCTAGCGATTGCGCCACCGCCTCGCGCACGTAAAAATCTGTGCAATTCAAACACTCGATTAAAGCCGGAACAGCTTGCAGATCTTCTAATTTCCCCAATGCTCTTGCCGCACTGCGTCGCAGCGGATAACCGCCTTCGGGAGTCCGATCTGCTTCATCATTTAAAGCTGCAATTAAGCCGATTATCGCTGCTGGCTCTTTAACTCGAAATTTACCCAGCCACCAGGATGCATACGCACGCGATCCTAAGTCTTCCCCGTTCAGATTTTCGAGTGCCTGTGCGATCGTTAGTGGTTCGCCAGCTTCAATTTGCGATTCATCGTTCATCTTCGTTCCTCGAACGTAGGGAATAGGGAATAGGGAATAGGGAATAGGGCACAATAGCCAGACAATATCGCTTTTTTTATTTTACCGTGACAAATCGCCAAAAAAATTCCCGAAGTTATTTCCTCATCGGTCAACGCAATTGCTAACGGATGGAGATAACTTCGGGTATCGAACCGGAGGTTCTAGCTTAATGCATTGATGGCATAATCGAGGTAAGAATTAGCTTCAACAGCCGCATCGCCAGACAAACCGTGGTTAGATTTGATGTACTTGAGAGCTTCGATGTACCAGCTTGGGGATAAGTCGAAAGTCTTGTTGATTTCTGCCAAACCACCTAAGAGGTAGTCATCCATTGGGCCAGTTCCACCGACAACTAGGCAATAAGTCACCATGCGGAGGTAATAACCGATGTCACGTACACACTTAGCTTTACCAATAGAGGTAGCTGCAAAGTTAGGGCCTTGCATGGTAGTGGTGTAGG
>NZ_JANYJC010000159.1 GCF_025361915.1 Chamaesiphon sp. GL140_3_metabinner_50 | reverse complement strand
TTTATTCGGGGGTTCCCCCCGAATAAAAAAACGACAAGACAGGGGGATTCTGGTTTCCGCACGAAGCCCAAAAACCCGATCGGATTGCCTCTCAAGACATGTCCAAAGTGAGTTTTCACCCTTGAGAGTCTATAAGTTCATGGTAGGCGCAGTCGATCGATTGCACCTGCCATGAATTTCTGATTTTTACGCCAAAAGATTGACAATATCGGGACGATCGCTGAAAATCTCGATCGAGATCGGATCTGGTAAGATTTTAGGATATTATTGTTTAACAAATACTAACTACATCGCCTAGCTAGCAATTAGATATCGGGCGATCGATAGTGACGGCAGGATCGAACTGTAAAAGTATTTACCCCTCCTGACTAGCTAGTTTTGTCCCACCTACATTGACTTTCGCCGAATTTCGGTTAATATATGCACTCAGCCACGCGACTGGATGACCTCAAAATATTAGAGTGTTTTCTGCAAAACTCTCTTCACGCTCACTTAGGGCGGATTATTCCATTTAGGGTGCAGTGCTTATATAAAGATGATACCCTATGGGTACTCGCTCAACATCCTCAAGATGCCGCGATCGACAGCTCCGATACCTTTAGAGTCTTAGAACGCGCACTTCAAGCCGAAGAGCCAAAAATTCCCTTAGCAGTAAAATTATATCTGCGATCGGAAGGCAATCAACGCCCATACTCTCAACAAGGTTTTACAGTCTACCCCCTCGTCAAAAAAACCGTACCGGGCGAAGCCGCACCTGCCATGACAGGCACGATCGACGATAGAATCGCTTTAGAGCGCGATCGTCGTCTGGTAAACGGTACACCTGTGGAGATCTCAACTAAGCATATGGAAAACTCCGACATCACGCCATCAACAGTTCCAGAGATCGTCCCGAACGATAAAGAAGTTGTCGAGATGGTCGCGCGCCAGAGTGCTGGTGCTAATTATTCCTCAGATCGACTCGTGACGATCGATGCCGATGCATTTGCCGCCAATATCGAGAATTCTTTTGGCACTGCTGATGAGAGTTATCAGTCAGCTTACCCGGCAGCCACCAATCGCCGCAACAAATATATTTTACCAATTCTGGGTGGTCTGGGGGCACTAGCCGTCGGTACGGGAGCTGGATATATGGGAACTCGTCCCTGCGTGTTATCGACCTGTACGGAGCTGACAACTGCCTCTGGAACGATCCAATCGGTACTGGAAACCATCAAAAAACCCCAAGTTACCGGACAAGAAGCTTTAGTCGCCCAAAAACAGCTCCATCAGAGTGTCGATGCCCTCGAATCGATTCCGATGTGGTCTGGTAGCTATGGTGCCGCTCAAAATACCCTCAAAACTACCCTCCCCCTGACTCAAGATCTAGACACCACAGTGCTGGCGATGAATCAGGCATATAAAGCCACCACGATCGTCAAAACCCCGCCCCTACCGCTGTTAAAATGGCAGCAGAGCAAACAAATCTGGACGGAATCGATCGCCAATTTAGGCAGAATTCCGACCTCCAGCCAAGTTTATCCCCTCGCCGTTCAAAAACGCACCGAGTATCAAGGGCGAGTGGTCGATATCGATAAGCGGATCGAAATTGAAACTATTGCCGACCAAAAACTCAAATCGGCGACAGACGGAATTAAGGCGGCGACTCAAACCCAAGCTACTGCCAAATCATTAACAGAGTGGCGATCGGTCAAAGGACAGTGGGATAATGCTAGCACCCAGCTTGGTGCCATTCCCGCCACGACGATGGCTTATTCCCAAGCCCAAGAACTCCTTAAATCTTACCAACCTCGGATTACTAACGCCCAAGCCAAAGTTCTGGAAGAAGAAAAAGCCACTCTCAACTATCAAACCGCCGTCAAACTAGCACAATCGGCTAAAGTGTCCCAACAGAGCAACCAACTCGCTCAAGCTGTTACTCAGTGGAATCAGTCGGTAGTAGCAATTCAAAGTATCCCCCAGACTAGTTCTGTTTATACACAAGCAAAACCACTAGTTGCTGAATACACGAAAAATTTTCAACAAGTAGACGAAAAATTTAAAACTACCCAAAAATTAGCCCTCGCCAATAAAGATCTCCAACGCACTTGTGCGGGTACACCCCAGATTTGTACTTACACGCTCACAGATAAATCGATCGTGATTAGATTGATGTCCCTATATACCCAGACGCTCAAACAGACAGCGGTTGCCGCATCTAATCAACGCGATGGCAATGCCAAAGTGGGGATTCTCAACCATGTTAATACCCTGGGAAATGCCCTGCAAGCTATTAGCGAAAATGCCAAACTGCCGATCCAAGTTTATGGATCTGACGGTCGGCAAATTCAAAATTATCGACCCCAGTAATTTTAGATCGCTCTAAAAAAATAGGTAGGGGTAATTCACGACCCTACCTATTTTTATGTCGATCGCCCAGACCATTGCTCGATCGGGAGAATATAATAGAAGTAGACTCGATCGCACTTAAATCTCTGGGCGGAAAAGTTAATATTCAGCTCCTCCCCCATCAATTATGAATCCTGACGTTAAATTCCAAGATGCCTTCGATGTTATTGTTGTCGGTGCTGGACATGCAGGCTGTGAAGCCGCACTAGCAGCCGCGCGCTTGGGCTGTCGCACCCTCTTACTCACCCTCAACCTCGATAAAATCGGCTGGCAACCTTGCAACCCAGCCGTCGGCGGCCCAGCTAAATCTCAGCTCACCCACGAAATCGACGCGCTGGGCGGCGAAATTGGCAAAATGGCCGATCGTACCTATTTACAGAAACGGGTCTTGAATGACTCGAAAGGGCCTGCTGTGTGGGCATTACGCGCGCAAACCGACAAGCGTGAATATGCAGCAGTAATGAAAAATATCGTCGAAAATCAGGATAATCTCACCATTCGCGAAGGAATGGTGACAGATTTGGTTTTGGATGCCAATAATAAGGTCATTGGTGTAGAGACTTATTTTGGCGTGGCGTTTGAATGTCAGGCAGTAATTCTGACGACTGGGACATTCATGGGTGGGACGATTTGGGTAGGTAATAAATCGATGTCCGCCGGACGCGCGGGTGAATTTGCCGCCACTGGATTGACAGAAACCCTGCACCGTCTGGGCTTTGAAACTGGCAGACTCAAAACTGGTACCCCCGCGCGAGTGGATAAGCGATCGGTAGACTATACTAAAATGGAACCACAACCGGGCGATAACCGCGTGCGCTGGTTTAGTTTCGACCCAGATGTGTGGGTAGAGAAAGAACAGATTCCTTGTCATCTCACGCGCACGACTGCGGCAACCCATCAGTTAATTCGCGACAATCTCCACCTGTCCCCAGTATATGGCGGCTGGGTAGATTCTAAAGGGCCGAGATATTGTCCGAGTATCGAAGATAAAATCGTCCGTTTTGCCGATAAAGAAAGCCACCAGATTTTTATCGAACCCGAAGGACGCGATATTCCCGAATTGTATATTCAAGGATTTTCAACTGGCTTACCCGAAAGTCTCCAAGTCGAAATGTTGCGGACGCTCCCAGGGATGGAATCGTGCGTAATGTTGCGTCCGGCTTATGCGGTAGATTATGACTACATCCCCGCGACTCAATGCTATCCCACCCTGATGACCAAAAAAATCGAGGGGCTATTTTGTGCGGGACAAGTAAATGGTACCACTGGCTACGAAGAAGCCGCCGGACAAGGATTCGTCGCCGGGGTAAATGCAGCGCGATTTGTCAACCACCAGGAGATGATTGTATTTCCCCGCGAACACAGTTATTTGGGCACTCTCATCGACGATTTATGTACCAAAGACTTGCGCGAACCCTATCGAATGCTCACCAGTCGATCGGAATATCGGCTATTATTACGATCGGATAATGCCGACCAAAGACTAACTCCATTAGGTCGAGAAATTGGCACGATCGATGATAGACGCTGGGAGTTATTTACCAGCAAACAAGCCCAAATTGTCGCCGAAAAAGACCGACTCGAACGTACTAGAGTCAAAGAACTCGAACCCACCGGGAAAGCGATTACAGCAGCAACTGGAGAAGTTATTAAAGGTTCCATTACCCTCGCCGAACTCTTGCGTCGTCCGGGCTTCCATTACCCGCATTTAATTGAGTTTGAATTGGGTAATGACAATCTCGAAATAGCCGAACGCGAAGGTGCCGAAATTGAGATTAAATATGCCGGATATTTGAGTCGCCAACAACACCAAATTGACCAAGTGAGCAAACAATCCAATCGCAAACTCCCCAGTAATATCGATTATCAGGCGATCGGAACTCTATCCAAAGAATCGCGCGAAAAATTAGCCCAAATTCAACCCGCCACCATCGGACAAGCCACCCGCATCGGCGGTGTCAATCCCGCCGATATCAATGCCTTATTGATTTGGCTAGAAGTACGCAATCGCAAAACAACTCCGCAGACTGTGTAAATTTGAACAGAAACCCGACTGTCTTGTCTCGCTAAACCGTCGGGAAACAAAGGCGTGCGCGAGCCGCTTTTTGAAAAAGTCGGGTTTCTAGCCAACTCTCGATCGTCAGAGGTTATATCCTATGAATACTGCCGTTATCATCGATCTTCCAGCTAGAACAAGTTCCTGGCGTAATGCCACTTGGACTGAGTATTTAGAACGCGTTGAAAATCTCGACGAACAAGAGCGCGTTTTTTTTAATTTAGATACAATTTGGATCGATATGGGCAACGAAGGCATCAATCACTCGCGATTTAACGAATTATTCTCATTGATATTATTTGTCTGGTTCTCTAGGCAAGCTGATGTGAAATTCGATCTGTTGGGTGGTTGCGTAATGGAGAAACCTCAGACTCAAAGTGCCGCACCCGATAAAGTGCTGTATGTTGGTGGTAACTCTCCAAAATGGAAACCAGGAGAACCGCGCCGAGTTAATTTAGAGCTGTGGCGCGTACCCGATCTAGTTGCGGAGATTTCC